>JAFMRN010000141.1 GCA_017354065.1 Solirubrobacterales bacterium | reverse complement strand
CTCGGCGTGGATCCCGGGGAACGCTTGGGTCGCCGATCCCGGCTTGGTCTCGGTGATCCCCGGCAGCGGCGTGATCATGATCGCGCCGGTCTCGGTCTGCCACCAGGTATCGACGATCGGACAGCGCCCGCCGCCGACGACCGTGTGGTACCAGAGCCAAGCCTTGGGGTTGATCGGCTCACCGACGGTGCCCAGCAGCCGGACCGAGCTCAGATCCTGCTTGTAGACATGCTCGGCACCCCACTTCATACACGCGCGGATCGCGGTCGGCGCGGTGTAGATGATCGTCGCCTTGTAGCGCGCGGCGACCTCCCACCAGATCCCCTTGTGCGGGTAGTCCGGCGCCCCCTCATACATGATCGAGGTCGTGCCATTGGCCAGTGGCCCGTACACGATGTAGCTGTGCCCGGTGATCCAGCCGACGTCGGCCGAGCACCAGTACACGTCCTGCTCCGGGTGCAGGTCGAACACGTACTTGTGGGTTGTAGACACCCCGGTCAGGTAGCCGCCGGTGGTGTGCAGGATCCCCTTGGGCTTGGCGGTCGAGCCGCTGGAGTAGAGGACGAACAGGGGGTCCTCGGCGTCCATCGGCTCGGCCGGGCACTCGGCCTCGGCGGCCGTGACCAGGTCGTGGTACCAGACGTCGCGGCCCTGTTTCATCTCGCACTCGGTGCCCTTGGAGCGGATCACGACGATGTGCTCAAGCGAGGTGAGGTCACCCATCACCTCATCCACGCTCTGTTTGACCGCGGCCACGCGGCCCTTGCGGGCAGCGCCGTCGACGGTGATCAGCGCCTTGGCCTCCGAGAACTCCATGCGCTCGCGCACGGACTCGGCGGAGAAGCCGCCGAACACGACGTTGTGAACCGCGCCGATCCGCGCGCAGGCGAGCATCGCGACGGCGACCTCAGGGATCATCGGCAGGTAGATGCCGACTATGTCGCCCTTCTTGATGCCGAGCGATTTCAGCCCGTTGGCCAGGCGCTGGGTGTCGCGCAGCAGGTCCTCATAGGTGACGTCGCGCTCCTCACCTTCCTCGCCGCGCCAGTGGTAGGCGACGCGGCTGCCGTTGCCGGCGGCGACGTGCCGGTCGAGGCAGTTGTGTGAGACGTTCAGCTTGCCGCCGGTGAACCATTTGTAGAACGGCGGGTTGGAGTCGTCCAGGACCTGCGTCCACGGCTCAAACCAGTCGAGCTGCTTGGCCTGGGAGGCCCACCAGCCTTGCCAGTCGGCCTCCGCCTCGGCGTAGACGGATGGATCTTTGAGCAGCGCGTGCTCGCGGAAGCTTGGCGGCGGCTCGAACTTCTCGATCTCCGACAGGGAGGCGAGCTTACGCTCGAGATCATGCTCGCTAGGTGCTTCGGTGGCCATCCTCTCTCCTCTCAAAAGTTGTCGTCCGGGGGGCGGTCTTTGAGACCACCCCCCGGAGTGCACGGAACCTAGGGTCCCTCAAAACGCGGCTCTTGTGAACCCGTCTTTAGTTGTGAACCACCGGTCGGCCGAGCGGCAGCACATCGTGCTTGTACGTTGCCGCCATGATCTCAGCGGCGGAGGTGTAGAGCGCCGCTATTGCGGTCACGATCCCGAGATAACCGCCGATGTTGGTCATCGTCGCGCCGGACGCAGCCGGAGCCAGGTGGCCGCCGGAGGCGCCGATCGCCAGGAACGCGAAGGTCAGCGTCAGCAGCAGGAACACCGCTTGGACGGCGCGCGCGCCGGCCAGGCTGCAGATGAACATGACCGCCGTGAACCCGGTCCAGCACCACAGGTACAGGCCGAGCGATGATGCGGTGACGGTGTTGGTCGCCGCGTTTGTGGATACGCCATGGACCAGGAAATAGAAGCTGATCCAGAATCCGCCGTACGCGCTGAACGCGACCGCGCCCAGCGTGTTTCCGTTACGGAACTCCCACATGCCTGCAAGCAGCTGCGGGATCCCGCCAACGGCGAGTGCCATGGTTGCGACAGCCGGAAGGTTGTCGGTCACCAGGTTGGCGTTCATGATCGACAGCATCATCGTGGTGATGCCGAAGACCGCCAACCCCAGTGCTGCCGGGTTGGCGGGAGCCCAACTGGACCCCGTGCCGGCGGCGGGTGTGCTCCCCGCTTGCGTGCGCGGTTCGCTAATTGTCGCCATCTGTACTCCTCTCCTCAGTTTCCGGCTCAGAGGTCCTCGGCCGCTGAGCAAGTGGAACTTCTGGGACGCAATTTATTCCCGCGCGCGAAAGACCTTTGGGCCGTGCGCCAGGCGGTCGGTCAGCTGCGATGAACGGTCGCTCTGACACGACGACCGGCAGTCGCTCGTAGCGGCCCTATCCTGATCGTTGAGAGTGGGAGTTCTAGTTGGAGTGCTGGTCGGGCTTGTCCTCGCGCTGTTGGTCTTCGAGGTTCCGCGTCAGCTTGCGCGCCGGCGCAGCTCCTCTGAGATACGCGCGACCCAGGCCGCGCTGCACGCGGCGACCGTGATGCTCCCGTACCTGCGCCGCGGCCTGTCCGAGGAGTCGGCCCACCGCGCGGTCGAGCATCTGCTGACGCTCACGCACGCGGCCGCGGTCGCGCTGGGCGATCGCCAGCGTGTGTTGGCCTTCGTCGGCGCCGGCGAGGATCACCACCACGCCGGTGATCAGCTGCTGCGGATCCAGGCGCCCGCGCGCGAGGATCACCTCCACGTCGAGGACCAGGTCGCCTGTGATCACGCCGGCTGCCCGCTGGGCCCGGCGGTCGTGGCGCCGCTGTTGTCCTCCGGTGAGGTGGTCGGCTCCGTGGTCGCGATCTTCACACGCGGATACGAGCTGACCGGTGATGAGACCCGCACCGTCGCGGAGGCCGCGAAGCTGGTCTCCGCACAGCTCGAGCTTGCCGTGGTGGAGGAGCAGGCCCAGGCGCTGGCCCAGGCGGAGATGGCGGCGCTGCGCGCCCAGATCCGGCCGCACTTCATCTACAACGCGCTGGCGGCGATCGCCTCCCAGATCCATTCGGACCCTGACGGCGCACGCGAGCTGCTGACCGAGTTCGCCGAGTTCATCCGCTACGCCTTCCGCCGCCAGGCCCCGTTTGTCTCGCTCGCCGATGAGTTCGGCTACGTCGAGAAGTACCTGCGCCTGGAGCAGGCCCGCTTCGGTGACCGGCTGGAGGTCATCTACGCGCTGGCGCCCGACACGCTGGACGCGCGCGTGCCGGTGCTCTCCCTGCAACCGCTGGTCGAGAACGCGGTCCGCCACGGCGTCGAGCAGCGTGGCCGCGGTCGCGTGCGGATCGCCGCCGAGCGCCAGGACGGCGCGGTCTCCCTGACGGTGATAGATGACGGCGTCGGGATGACCGCCGAACGTGCTGAGGCGGTGCTGTCGGGATCCGGGGGCGGTGTCGGTCTCGCGAACGTGCAGGCGCGGCTGCTTGCCTCCTTCGGGCCCGCGTACGGGCTCACGATCCAGTCCAGCCCTGAGGTCGGTACGACCGTCACGATGACCCTGCCGGAGCTGACCCCGAGTGAGGCGCTGAGCGCATGAGGGTCCTGGCCGTCGATGACGAGCGCCCGGCGCTGGAGGATCTGGCTCGGGTACTGGAGCGCTGCGACGGGGTTGAGGCGGTGGAGCTGGCCGACGGCGGTCCTGAGGCGCTGCGCCTGCTGGCCGACGGCGCCCACTTTGACGCCGTGTTCCTGGACGTGCGCATGCCCGGGATCGACGGGCTTGAGCTGGCCGGTGTGCTCGACCGCTTCCACGAGCCCCCGGGCCTGGTGTTCGTCTCAGCGCACGAGGACGGTGCCGTCGGCGCCTTCCAGCATGGCCTGCACCCGCTCGACTATCTGATGAAACCGGTGTCACGTGCGCGCGTGGAGCAGGCACTGGCGCGCGTGCGCGGCGGCTCCTCTGAGGGGGCCGAACCCGGACCGGCGGGCATGACTGATGAGATCATCCCGGTTGAGCACCAGCGCGGCGGCGCGACCCGCTTGGTCGCACGCTCCTCCGTGCTGTATCTGAAGGCCGAGGGTGACTATGTCCGGATCCACACCGACGGCGGCCGCTTTCTCGTCCGTGCGGCCCTCTCAGATATCGAAGCGCGCTGGGAGCCCTTCGGGTTCGTGCGCGTGCACCGCTCCTACCTGGTGAACCTGCGCCGCGCCGCGGAGATCCGTCCTGAGCTGGGCGGCGGTGCCACGGTCGTGCTGGAGAACGGGGCGGAGGTGCCGGTCGCGCGCCGGCACGTGGCGGACCTGCGCCGGCGCGTGCGCGCCTAGCTTTTCCGCATCTCGGCGAGCATCCGCTCCAGGCGCGGCTCGGTCTCGGTGTCGACGTGGGACATCGTGGCCGCCACGGCCGGGTGGACCTTGGCGATTTGGGCGTGCATCTCATGGGCGACCGCGCGGTATGAGGGGTGGCCCTCCCGTCCTGAGCGCAGCTCGATCAGCTGCATCGCCGCGCGCGCGTTCAGGTCGAGGATGAAGCGGATCCGGTAGCCCAGGCACAGCGCGTAGGCGGCGGCCTCGGAGTGGCCCGCCTCCGCCAGCCGGCGGTACTCGCTCGCGGAGATCTCAAGCGCCCGCCGGTACTCATCACCACAGCCGGCGAGCTCAACCTGTTCTGGCACCTCGGCGCCCAGGTCCGGGGTCAGGTCCTGCCACTGCACGGTCAGCATCCGGTGGCGCTGCAGGTCGCGGAACGCGCCGTAGTCGGCGACGATCTCAAAGCGGTAGCGGACGCTTTCGAACCCGCGTCCCGGACGGTGCCGGCGGTTCTCTCGCGTGCCGACCAGGTCGCTCAGCAGCGCTTTGCGCTGGCCGGTGTCGAGCTTGGCGATCGCCTCGCGCAGCTCGGTCTCGGACTGGTTCGCGGACTCGAACAGCAGCGCTGAAAGCAGGTCCTCCTCGCTGCCGTCCACGTGCAACAGGCGCACGTAGGGGCCTGTATCGGCCGGCTCCTGGGCCAGGCGCCTGGCCCAGCGCTCACCGGCCTGACGCCGCGCGCTCAGGTACTCGATCCAGCGCCCGCCGCGGTCCGGGCGCTCGATCCGGGTCAGGAACGTGGGGATCACCTGCTGGAGTTCTGTCAGCATCGCCTCACCGCAGCTGCGCGCCTCAGGCAGGGGGTGGGCCAGCAGGTGCATGATCAGCTGCTCATAGCTCTGGCCGCTGGCGAAGATCCCGACGTGTGACAGCGTCGCGGCGGGCAGGAGGCCGCGCAACAGGTCCAGGGCCTTGGCCTTGATCGCGCGCGCGTGAGCGGCCTCGGGTTCACTCTCGGCGCGCGGGAACTGCTCACTCGCCCAGGCGATCATCCGCGGCAGCAGCGCCGAGTAGATCTCGAACAGCTGGTCCAGTGATTCGCGGTACTCGTTACCGAGCTCCGGATCGGAGTAGTAGCGGTAGGAGTCGGTGCCCTCCAGCGGCCGGTCATAGGCGATGTAGCGCGTGGACTGCTCCAGGTAGGCGCCGAGCCGCGGGCGCTGGAGCAGCTTCGTCAGCACGTTGGAGACGAACTCCGTGGCCACGTGCGCGCCGCCCAGCTGGGCGACCGAGTCGTCACCGAAGCCGAGGAAGATCCGCTCATAGAGCTGTTCGGCCCTGCCACCAGCTTCCTCGACGTCGCGGTGCTCAAAGCCCGCGACGTCGCCTGCGAACTCGTCAAGAAACAGTCGCCGCAGGGTCCCCGGATAGCGCGAGTACCGCGCGAACAGTGCGCCTTTGACGGTCTCGGGCAGGTTTTTCAGGGCGAATACCGGGCGATCCAGGTTCGTGAAATACGGCGCCAGGGTCGCGCGCTCTGACTCGCTGAAGTTCTCGGGCATGCGGGGCGGTCGATCCTAACGCCGGGTTCGGCGCCTGCGTTAGGGTGCGGAGACATGCGAGTGCTCGTGATGGTTTGCGTGGCGGTGCTGCTGGCCGGCTGTGGCAAGAAGGCAACCAGTACGGGGGCGCCGGCCCGCGCCGTGACCCATAAACCGGCGCTGAGTACGGCCAAGGCGGTCGGCCAGACGCTCATCGCCTCCTACCCGAGCGCGGCTCCGCCGCCGGCGCTGCTGTCTGCGATCCGCGCCGGCCACGTCGGCGGCGTGATCATGATGGGCGCCAACACGCCGAGTATCAGTACCGCCAGGGCCGCCGCCGACAAGCTCCAGGCGGCCGCGAAGGCCGGGCACAACCCGCCGCTGCTGATCATGACCGACCAGGAGGGCGGGGAGATCGAGCGCCTCCAGGGCCAGCCGCCGGTTGCCTCAGCCGCGCAGATGGGGACCGAAAGCGCGGCCGCGGTGAAGCGACTCGGCGAGCGCACCGGCGCGGTCCTGCGCCGGGCGGGGATCAACATGGACCTGGCTCCGGATGCGGACGTCGCGCGCGTGCCCAGCGGGTTCATCGCTACCGAGAAGCGCAGCTTCGGGACGACCCCGGCGGTCGCCGCGCGCGGCGCCTGCAGCTTTGCCGCCGGCCTGTCAGCCGCTCGTATCGGCTACAC
>JAFMRN010000140.1 GCA_017354065.1 Solirubrobacterales bacterium | reverse complement strand
GGTCTACTACATCCAGTACGCGCACGCGCGGATCTGCGCGATCCTGGCGAAGCTCGGTTCCGAGCGCGTCTCGTCCGCGCTTGGTGTCGATGCGACCTGGACCGGTGAGGATCTGCAGGCCGCCGAGCGCGATCTGGCGATGAAGCTGCTCGCCCTGCCCGGCGAGATCTCTGAGGCGGCCGAGCGCCGCGCACCGCACCGGATCGCCAACTACGCGCTGGAGCTGGCCCAGCAGTTCAGCGCCTTCTATCGCGACTGCAAGGTCGTCGGCGCCGAACCGGTTGGCTCTGAGTCCTTCCGGATCGCGATCTCGGCGGCGACGCGCGACGTGCTGGCGCTGGTGCTCGGGCTGCTCGGTGTCAGCGCGCCGGAGCACATGTAGCAGGAGGGTGCCGGAGCGGCCACGTGGCCGCGGAGGCGGGCCTCTCCACCCTTATCTGAACGCGTCCAGTTCTCGGTTCAACCGCTCCTGGTCGCCCTGGTCCGGCTGTGGCGGCCGTTCCGCTGCCGGTGTCGAACGCTGGCGCCAGCGCGGGATCGTGTATGCGATCAAGCCGAGCGCCAGCAGCGCGACCACGATCGGAACGATGTAGATCCACGGGTTGCCGGGCTTGGTCAGCACGCCGGGCCCGTAATCGGAAGCCATCTGGGACTTGATCTGGCTGAGCGGCAGGCCCTTGTCCGCGAGCTGCTGGAGCGTGCCCTTCTCAGCCTGGGCCTCCGGCGAGTAGACCTGATTCAGCGGCTGGTGGCAGGAGACGCACATGAACTGCCCCTCAAGCGACAGCAGCTGCGAGCTCGAAACCGCCGCTTGGGCGCTGATGGCGCCGCAGCTGATCGTGAATACAGCTGCGGCCAGGAGCGTTGCTGTCAGCCGTCTCACAGCAACCTCGGGAGCGTCTTATTCAGCCAGCCGCTGGTGATCTGGTACTGGGTGGCGGCCACGATCTTGCCCTGGCGGTCGAGCACGTACGTGTCGGGCGCGCCGGTCACGCTGAAGGCGCTTGCCAGGTTCCCGCCGCTGTCCTGGAGCACCGGGTAGCTGAGGTGATACTGGTGCAGGTAGCGCTCGGCGTCGGAGGGCGCGTCCTGGAAGGTCACGCCGAGTACGGTGCCGCCGTGCGCGGCGAGCAGCTTCTGGGCGCGCTTCAGCTCCGGAGCCTCGGCCTTGCACGGGTCACACCAGTGCGCGAAGAAGTTCACGAGCACCACCTTGCCGCGGAACGCCGCGAGGCTCTGGTTCCCGGTTCCGCCCTGCACGAAAGGCAGCTTCGTGTCGTAGCCGGGCGCCAGGCGGTAGTGCTTGGACTGCACTGAGTAGGCGATTGAGTTGTTGGTCCCGCCCTGGGAAATTCCGAAGGCGAGAACCGCCAGCAAGCCGATCGCGACGGCGACCACGGCGGCGGGTACTCCAAAGCGGCGCATCAACTCAAGGTTATCCTCGCTGCCATGACGATCTATGGCGGCGACGAACTCGAGGGGCTGCGCCGCATAGGCCGGCTGATCGGCGAGAGCTTCGATGTGCTGAGCGCTGAGGTCCGCCCCGGGATCAGCACCGGCGAGCTGGACCGGGTCGCCGCCGAGTTCTTTACGTCCCGGGGCGCGCAGTCGGGCCCGATTCTGACCTACGACTATCCGGGCTTCATCTGTATCAGCGTCGGCGACCAGGTGGTTCACGGCATTCCGGGCAGTCGCGTCCTGGCGGAGGGTGATCTGGTAACGCTCGACGTCGCTGCCGAGCTTGACGGCTTCCATGCCGATGCCGCCACGACGGTGCCTGTTGGTTCGGTCTCGCCTCAGGCTTCGCGGATCCAGGCAGGTACCCGGGCCGCCTTGGGGGCCGGGCTCCGCGCGGCCCAGCCGGGCGCGCGGTTGGGCGATATCGGGATCGCGGTGGAACGGGTCGCCAACACCCGCGGCTTCAGCGTGTTCAAGGAGCTGGTCGGCCACGGGATCGGACGATCGATGCATGAAGAGCCGACGGTCTTCAACTTCGACTCCGAGGACCCCCAGGCCGATCAGCGCCTCGAACCCGGCATGGTCTTCACGATCGAGCCGATGCTCGGTGCCGGCTCAGACCAGCTGCGGATGGGCGCTGACGGCTGGACTCTGTCAACCGCCGACGGCAAGCTCTCCGCCCATGAGGAGCACACGATCGTCGTCTGTGAGGGCGGCCCGGAGATCCTCACCGCCCGGCCGTCCTAGAATCGTCGCGAACGCGGTGGTAGCTCAGTTGGTAGAGCGTCGGCTTCCCAAGCCGAAGGTCGCGGGTTCGAGGCCCGTCCGCCGCTTACTTGACGTGTCGAAATGCACAAAACGCTCGGCCGGAGCGAGCATTGTGCTCAGATGCACGGAAATCGTGCTTAATCGATCAATCCGCTCTTTGCGCGGGCGCTTTGTGCAAATGAGCACCTAGTCGCCGTGCAGGCTGCGGCGATGGTGATGGCCGTGGCGGATCAGGCCGACCTGGCGGGTCAATCCGGGCAGGCACTTGGAGAACAGCATCTGCAGGTTCTGGGTGTTGGCGCTGTTGACGTTCGTCGCGACCAGCTCGTCGTAGGGGACGCCGGTGGCCTTGGCACCGTTGGCGACGCACTCGGCGAAGGCCTTGGACGCCGCCTGGAGTGAGGTCTTGTCGCTCCCCCGGGGGTGCAGCAGGCCGGCGAACTTGCTGGTCATCTGGCTTGAGAGGACGCTGACAGCAGAGTTCCGGTCCGTCGGGGCGGCCGTGGAGGATGAGCATGCGGCCAGCAACGCGCTCAGCAAGACCGCGGCAAGCAAACGTCTGATCATCTCCAGTCATCCCCTTTCATAAGTCGGAGGGCGCCCTGGCGCTCGGCCGCAGCTTAGCGACGCGGATAAAGGCAGCCTTTGACGTCAGCGCTCCTGACGCGCCGAACGGTCACAATGCAACCGTACTACTCACGTCCGGAAAGGAGTACCTGCATATGCAGGCACGCAAGTTGGTGGCAGAAGCGCTGGGGACGGCAATCCTTGTGTTTCTGGCCGTCGGTGTCGCGACACTGACCTTCGGAATGAAGGACTACTCAGCGTCAGGCCTGGTTGGGCAGCCGGCGCAGGGCGCTGTTATTCCCCTGTTCGGGACCACGGCATCGGCCGGTATCGTTGCCACCGCCCTGTCGTTCGGGTTCGTGCTGCTTGGTCTCGCCTACGCGATCGGGCCGATCTCCGGCGCACACGTCAACCCGGCTGTGACGCTCGGGTTTCTCCTGTCTGGCCGCCAAAAGCCCCAGGAGGCTGTGGGCTACTGGGTCGCGCAGTTCATCGGCGGTATCGCCGGCGGTGCCGCGCTGTACGGGATCGTTTCCTCCACCTCCATGTGGCACGGGAGCGGAGCTAACGCGTCCAGCCTCGGAGCTGACGGGTTCGGCGCCAAGTCGATGGTCGGACTCGGCTGGGGCGGCGCCTTCATCGCCGAGGCGATCCTGACGTTCGTGTTTGTCCTGATCGTCCTGCTGGCCACCAGCAAGATCGCCGACGCGACCGCAGGCGGCCTGGCAGTCGGCATCGGCCTGCTGATCGTCCACCTGGTCGGGATCCCCCTGACGGGTACTTCGGTCAACCCTGCACGTGCACTCGCCGCGGCCATCTTCTCGGGCAGCACCGCGCTCGGGCAGGTCTGGCTGTTCATCGTCGCGCCGCTGGTCGGTGGCGCGGTAGCCGCAGGGGCATACAAGTTCTTCGTTCCCTCGGAGAGCGAGCCGCCGCCGGTACGCGGGCCTGAAGAGAGCCCGGTAGAGCCGGCCCTTTAGTAGTACGGATCGGTCTGCATGAGGCAGGCGGGGGGCTTGATCCGGCCCCCCGCCGCCGGTCCGTCTCAGGCAACCTTCTCAGGGCGTCGTGGCCTGGCGCCCTGGCGCAGCACCAGCTGGTCATACTTGATCCGCATCATCGCGATCACGTCAGCCACGTCGGTGTCGTCGTTGATGCGCCGCTCGGCGGGGCCGATGCGGCCCGGAAACACCGGATGCTCGGTGATCCTCCCCTGCTCCTGGAGCTTGATCCACAGCTCCGGGCCTAGCAGGAAGTGGGCAGCGTGGTCACCGTGCAGGTGGCCGATCTCGCGGCCCGCCAGTTTGAAGGCGAACTCCCCGCGGCGGCCGTAGCCGCTGTCAACGCCAGGCCATGACCCAACCTCAGCGGTTATGTGTTGGCTTGCTGTTTGAGTGGACATGGCGCCAAGCTACAAGTTCAAGTGAACTTGAAGTCAAGGGCGGGACGTGATTTCTTTTGCGATGTGTCCGAACTGCTGACCATCGGCGAGGTCGCGCGCCGCAGCGGGGTCGCGTCCTCAGCGCTGCGCTTCTATGAGACACGCGGGCTGATCAGCTCAGAGCGCGCGGGCTCGGGCCACCGTCGTTACCGGCGGCCGGTGCTGCGCCGGATCGCGTTCATAGTCTTCGCCCAGCGGATCGGTCTGAGCTTGGACGAGATCGCTGGGGCGCTGGCGGAGCTTCCCGATGACCACGCCCCCACCAAGCAGGACTGGTCGCGTCTGTCCGCAACCTGGAGCGACCGGATCGACGCCCGGATCGCCGAGCTCGAACGGCTGCGTGACAGCCTGACCGACTGCATCGGCTGTGGCTGTCTATCGCTGAGCCGCTGCGCGCTGAGCAACCCTGATGACCGCGCGGCAGAGTTCGGGCCTGGGCCGCGCCGCTGGGTCGATCAGGACTGAGCGGCCGCCGGCACCCTGCTGATCGCGTGCTCGGCCAGCGCCAGGATCGTCAGGCTCGGGTTCACGCCCGGGTTGGCGGGCATCACGGAGCCGTCACAGATCAGTAGGTTCTGGTAGCCGAAGGCGCGCTGATCCCGGTCCACGACCCCGTGCTCGGGATCGGCGGCGATCACCGCACCGCCGAGGATGTGGGCGGTCGCGGGGATGTTCAGGATCGCCTCAAAGATGTTCGACTGGGCAAAGCCGCCGATCTCGTCCGCCGCCATCGCGGCCGCCTGATTGCCGACGGGGATGAAGGTCGGGTTCGGGTGCTCCGGGTCCTGGCGAGTGTTCAGCGCGACCTTGTTGCCCCAGTGGTATGAGCGGAAGCTCATCCGGCCGGGCAGCGTTTGCATCACCAACAGGATCACCGTGCGGCGCGACCAGCTGAGGCGACGAAACGCGAGCCGAAGCGTGTCACCGGGACGCTTGCCGACCTGGGCGAGCGTCTTCAGCCAGCGGGTGGCCCTGGAGCCGCCCGGGGTCAACAGCGTGAACAACAAGCCCATGGCGCCGCCGCCGCGTCCGTACGTGACGTTCTCGATGTGCGTATCGGCGTTGGGATAGATGCTCGAGGTGATCGCGACGCTGTCGGCAAAGTCCGGGCCGTCGTCTTTGGCGGTGACCGCCAGCAGCGCTTCGGAGTTGGTGCGAACGCTCTGCCCGACCTGGTCTGAGAGCCGCGGCAGCGAGCCGGTGTGGCGTGCCCGCGCCAGCAGCAGGTTGGTCCCGACCGCGCCGGAGGCCACAACCACGCCTTTGGCGGTCAGCGTCCGCCGGGGACGGTGGGTCCAGGAGCCCGACGGCACGGTCGTGACGGCGTAACCGTCTGAGCCGTCGGCCGCACCCAGGGGACACAGGTCCTTCACGGTCGTGTCGGCGATGATCTCGACCCCGAGCTTCTCGGCGAAGTACAGGTAGTTCTTCATCAGCGTGTTCTTGGCGCCGTAGCGGCAGCCGACCATGCAGGCCCCGCAGCGCAGGCACGCCGTACGGTCGGGGCCCTCGCCGCCAAAGTACGGGTCGGGCACCGTCTCACCGGGAGCCTCACCGTCGCCGAAGTACACCGACACCTCCGGCCGGCGGTAGGTGTCGGCCACGCCGAGGCGCTCCCCCAGCTTCCCGATCAGCGCGTCGGCATCTGTGCTGAACGGGATCTGGGTCGCTCCGAGCATCCGCTTGGCGGTGTCGTAATGGGCGTCCAGCTCCTCATGCCAGTCGGCCAGCTCCGACCATTCCTCGGCGTTGAAGAACGACTCCCCCGGCTTGTACAGGGTGTTGGCGTACACCAGGCTGCCGCCGCCGACCCCGGCCCCGGCCAGGACCGCGACGTCCTTGAAGGCGTACATCCGCATGATCCCGCGCAACCCGAACTTCGGGTAGTAGAAGTAGCGGCGCAGGTCCCAGGTGCTCTCCGCGAAGTCCTCGTCCTCAAAGCGGCTGCCGGCCTCGATCACGGCCACGCGATAGCCCTTCTCGGCCAGTCGCAGCGCTGAGACGCTGCCCCCGAAGCCGGAGCCGATCACGATCCAGTCATAGTCGTGCTCGTAAGTCACGGCGGCGTAGCTTAGTGTGGCGCGGGCGCGAACCGGTAGCCGCAGCGCGCGCAGACACGAGCGTCGGCGTGCACGGCGCGATGGCAGTCCGGGCATGGCCTGTACAGGCGGAAGCTGGCTACCCGAAAGCCCCAGCGGATCCCGCGCAGGACCTT
>JAFMRN010000361.1 GCA_017354065.1 Solirubrobacterales bacterium | reverse complement strand
GTCCCGCCCGCTGATCCGGCTCCAGCCCGCCAGGGTCAGCCAGTGCTGTAGCTCCAGGGCCGCGCCGAGCTCCAGCTCATGACCCTGGATCGGCACGCTCAGGTAGGCCTCGGCGCGGCGGATCCGGTCGATGATCGTGTTGCGGTGCGTGAACGTCGCCTTCGCCGTGCGCGACGGGCTGCAGCGGTTCTGCAGGTAGGCCCGGAGCGTTCCGGCGAGCTCATGGTCGGGCTCTGAGATGCCGCCGACTGCGAGCGGGCCGAGCAGCGCGCGACAGAACTCACGCGCCTGCTCAGGGTCGGCGCTGAGCAGCGACAACAGCGCCAGCTCGCGGTAGCGGCTCGCCGTTACGTGGTTCGGGCCGCTTTCCATCAGCAGGCGCGTTTGGCGTGCGCGCTTATGGCTGAGCTGGAACCCGTCAAGTCCGCCCTCCGTCGTGCCGATCGCGATCCTAACCCCTCTGGGCGGGGCGGCCGCGTCGTGCAGCTGGGCGTCCAAGCCCTCCTCCAGGCTGTCCGAGGCAAACCACGCCCAGACCGTGTCGGCGTCAGCCATCACCGTCAGCGGCCGCCGGCGCAGGTGCGCTCTGGTCGCGTCGGCCAGGTTCTCGGCGACCTCCAGCAGCGAGGGCTGCTTGGCGCCCCAGATCACAACGGCCGTGTGGTTGAACAGGGACAGCGGATAGCGCAGCTCCTCGGCAGACTTCGGCTCGTTCGCGGGCGAGCTGTCCAGGAGGTCGCGGATCAGCGCCAGCCGGCGGCTGTTGGCGCTCGACTGCGCGTGGCCGCGCTCCTTTTCGATCTCCTCCTGGAGCGCCGCCAGCGTGGCCTCCGAGAACTCGAAGATGGAGCGCGTGCTGATCTCCAGCGCCTGGCGGATCGTCTCCGCGTCGTTGCTGACGTTGAACAGCGCCGCCATCCAGTACTCGAGTGCGACGTTCTGGCCGACCCCGTAAGCCGCGCGGGAGTTGTCCTCGAGCCCGCGCACGGCGGCGAGCTTCGCCAGCCCCATGGTCTCCGGCGCTCTATTGGCGGGGACGGGCAGGCCGGGCTCCGCGAGGTTGGAGGCCGCCCAATGGGTCAGGTTGGACCGGGTCGAGGCGCCCAGCGCGGCGACCAGCTCAGCGTCATGCTTCGTCGCACGCGGCTGGGCGCTGATCACGGCCGCGTCAACTGCCTCGAACAGCGGCTCCGGGTCTTTCAGGAGCTCGCCGACCGCGGCGCGGATCAGCTCTTGCACTTTTGGGCTGGGAGGGCCGCCGTGGGTTTTGTATTCCAAAACAGGGGGGTTTGAGAAGTTGTGCAGAGTGCCCAATATGGAGGGCCAACAATATGCAGTTTGCACTAGATCTCAAACCGAGGTTTCGAGAGAGTGTGCGACAGCGATCCCAACATGGGCGCAACAATTGAGCGACCCGCCAGCGAAGGAAGTCCGAGCAAAGCCATGTATGAACATCACGACGTGCTGATAGTCGGCGCCGGAATCTCCGGCATCAGCGCCGCCGTCCACATCCAGAAGGCCCTGCCGGGCACCGACTACCTGATCCTCGAAAAACGGGAAGCGATAGGTGGTACCTGGGACCTGTTCCGCTATCCGGGGGTCCGCTCGGACTCGGACATGTACACGCTCGGCTTCGACTTCAAGCCCTGGGAGCACACGCGCGCAATCGGCGACGGCGCCACGATCCGCAGCTACCTGCAGGAGGCGGCGCGGGAGCAGGGAGTCGATCAGCACATCCGCTACGGCTACGGCGTGGAGTCGGCGGAGTGGGACTCAAACGCCGCGCGCTGGACGGTCACCGCGCGCGTGGCCGACGGTGAGCAGGTCAAGCTGACCGCGAACTTCCTGTACTTCGGCGCCGGCTACTACAGCTACGAGAACCCCTACCGCCCCGAGTTCCCGGGCGAGCAGAACTTCAAGGGCGAGCTGTTCCACGCTCAGCTGTGGCCGGAGGATCTGGACTACAAGGACAAGCGCGTCGTGGTGATCGGCTCCGGCGCGACCGCCGTGACGCTGGTGCCCGCGCTCGCAAAGCAGGCCGCGCACGTGACGATGCTGCAGCGCTCACCCTCCTACGTGCTGTCGCTGCCCGGTGAGGACGCGCTGGCCAACCAGCTGCGCAAGGTGCTGCCAAAGCACGTCTCCTACCAGATCACGCGCGGCGCGCACCTGCTGTTGACCTACGGCAGCTGGCAGTTCTTCCGCCACCAGCCCGAGCGCGCCGCGGCGCTGCTGCGCAAGCTCCAGGAGCGCCAGCTGCCCGAGGATTACCCCGTAGACGTCCACTTCAAGCCGCGTTACAAGGTCTGGGATGAGCGCCT
>JAFMRN010000360.1 GCA_017354065.1 Solirubrobacterales bacterium | reverse complement strand
GCACCGCCGCCGCCCGCCAGCGCCTTGGCCGCCACCGCGGTGGCGCGGGTCGGGCCGGGGCCGGTCAACACGACCTTGAGGAGCCACGGATACGCGCTGGCGTTGGGGCTCAGCCCGAACAGCGCTTCGGTCCGGGATAAGTTCTCAGTCGGCATTTCGCGGGGTGGCGCGCCCGTGCGCGGCGCTTCGGTGACCGTCACCCTGACAATGGCGCAGATGACGACCGCCCAGTCCGAGTACCAGCTCTCAGAGCGACGGCCCGGTACCTACGTCAACTCCACGGACGCCCTGTCGATGGCCGGCTCCTGGCTGTTGGACTTTGAGATCAAGCCGCCGGGCGCGGCGGCCTTCAGCGTCCCCGTCCTGGATCGGACCCGATGAGCTACCTGAAGTTCGTGGCGGCGCTGCTGGCGCTCGGGGCAGGCGTGGCAGTGATCGTGCTGGTTACCGTGCTGGTGCACGGCCTGCTTGCGGGGTGACGTGTCGAATTGCACAAAGCTCCCGCCCGGCCGGAGCTTTGTGCTCAGCTGCACGAAAATCGCGCTTAATCGATCCGAGCGACGGTTCTGCGACCGCTTTGTGCATCTGAGCAGGCAGGCCAGGCCAGCGCGGCCGCGTACCCGTCCACCCCCAGGGTCAGGTCGTGAACCAGCCAGCCGCCGTGGGCCACGTACGGGTCCAGGACATCGACGCGCGAGCTCAGGAGCCACCCGATCCCGCCGCCGTCGGCCTTGGCCACCGCCTCCTTGCGGACCCACAGGCGCAGGAACGCGGAATCGAAGTCCGGAGCGGCCGTCAGGTACTCCAGCTCACGCGGGCTGCAGAGCCGCTGGGCGATCCGCTCGCCACGGCGGACCGTGCGCGCCGCCTCAAGGTCGACGCCGACCGGCGCGTCCTCACATACCGCCACGAGCGCCAGCTCACCGGAGTGGGAGACGTTGAAGTGCAGCCCCTCAACCACAGGTTTTCCGCTTGGCTCCTGGGTGATCTCGGCACCACCCAGGAGCGTTTGCAGAGTCTCCGCCAGCGAAGGACGTGGCAGCAGCCAGACCTCGATCACGGAGCCAATATACGGTCAGCTCGTATACGGAGTGCCGCCCGAGTAGTCGCTGTTGATGGTCTTTGACACCGACGAGTTGATCCCGGAATCGGTGCTGATCAGCCCCAGCTCCCGGTTCTTGTTGAGCGAGTTTGAGGAGAAGTTCTCCGAGCCGATGAACGTCTTGGAGTCAGCCACGATCGCCTTCGCGTGGATGTAGAGCTTGGCGTTCTGGGCATAGGTCGCGACGTGTGCGCCGGCGGCCGTGAGTTGCGAGAACGCGCTGTGGTACGAGCTGTTGTCGGTCATCGCGATCTTCACGTCGACACCACGCTTGGCCGCGGCCACCAGCGCGTTGGTGATGTCCGAGTCGCCCATCTCCTCGTTCTCCACCAGCAGGGTCTTCTTGGCGCCGTTGATCAGGGCCAGCAGCTGCTTCTGGGAGTCGGTCGGGCTCCAGACCAGATCGGTGCCGTCAGACGGCGTAATTGATTTGTCCTGGAAGTCCGCGTTGAAGGTGTCCTCATCGGCCTTCACGTCGCTGGCGTCATGGTCGATAACCGCGAACTCGCGACTCGTCGAGTAGTACTGGGACTGCAGGTTCAGCGACATGATCGCCGCCGAGGAGTTGTCCACGACGATCGACTTCTCGTGCGTGTAGGTAAACTTGTCAGAGGACCACACGACCTGGACGTTGTGTGCCTTCAGGTAGTTGTAGGCGTCCGTGTTGTGGCTCTTCTCATTTGAGCTGCCGTCGAGGATCACGCGGACCTTGACGCCCTTGGCAGCCGCGTCCCCGAGCAGCTGCGTGAACTTCGTGTCCTGCAAGGCGTACATCGTCACGTCGATGCTCTTGGTCGCCGACTGCACGTAGTTGTAGATCGGATCCATGCCCTGGTCGGGCTCGGTGATCAGGGTCGGCGCGGTGTCGGCCGCCGGCCGTACCGACGCGGTGTGCTGCTTGGCGGCACCGGCCGCCGTGGCCAGCGCGAGAGGGAGCAGAGCCGCGGTCAGCGCTCCGCTCGTGGCCTTCCGGATACGTCGCAATGGGTCTCCCTTTGGATTGGTATTCCGGCCCGAAGTGCAACCACCGTAAATCCCGCGATCACCCGCGATGTTGCTGAAAAGAGAACAAACATCGATCATTATTGCCGCGTGCCCGATGCACAGAGCCAGAGCGTTGAGATCTGTCCGCTGTGTCACTCGGCGATCCACACCACGCAGCTCCGCCAGCCGCCCTATGAGGTCCGGCGCTGCAGCGCCTGCGGCCTCGGGTACGTGACGCC
>JAFMRN010000359.1 GCA_017354065.1 Solirubrobacterales bacterium | reverse complement strand
TCGCCAAGACGGCCTTGCGCTGGCCGCGGGGCCACAAGGACCAGATGGTCCAATGGAACGACGGACCTGGCGGAGCCGACCTGGCGGCCGTGACACAGCAACTCGGGACCGTGATGCAGGACATCGCGGCCCAGTTGTACCCGAAGGCGACGCTGGCCTGCGTCGGTCTCGGGTCGAGCGTCGAGAAAGCCCGCAACGCACCGCCCATACCGGACACGGCCATGCAGCGCGCGTACACCAGCGCGCTCGCCGACCTCGCCGACGCCGTGACGGACTGCCGCTACGCGCTGGACACCCAGTTGCTGGACAAAGAGGACGAACAGGTAAGCGTGGACAAGCACCTGCTGAGCCAGGCGATGACGAAGTTCGCCACCGGGTCCGGTCTCCTCTACACGGCGACCGCCGACATCCGCCTCCTCCACCGCTGACGCCTCGCGACGGAGGGCATGAGCAGTGACGCGGCCAGCGTGAGCTCGAGCAGGTACGTCGTGGGGTTGGCGAACCCGACCTGCGTGAAGGAAGCGATAAGGCTGTAGGTGACCAGGAAAAGGGCGAGCGCTCTCTTGGTGCTGGGCGGCTGGAAGAACGCGGCCACGAGAAGGAACAGCAAGATCGCCACGCACACGACCACCCCGAACAGTCCCTGCTCCAGATAGGCCACGAGCCAGTTGCTGTCGATGGGGAGCCCGTTGACCGACCCGTTCGACAAGCCGAATCCGAAGATCTCCTGGAACCTGTCGCGCGGCATGTTGAGTACCAGCGACCAGAAGTCGGTCCGCCCGGTGAGGGACGACAGCTGCTGGGCACTTTGCCCGCGGGCCAGCCATTCGGCTACCACTCCGGCGGTCGTCATGACCCCGAGCGACACGATGAGGGCTGAGGCCGCGAAGAACCGGCGCACGCGGGCGCGGACCACGATCATGCTCAGGCCCGCGACCAGCAAGCTGGCCGCGAGCGCGAGGAGGGCGGTACGGGTGTGGCTGAGCAGAAGCAGCGTGATCCCCGCGATGCTCACGAGGAGCGTGCGCTTTCCGCGCATCATGCCGCCGAGCCAGAGCACGATCGACAAGCCGGTGATGACCGCTGAGTAGTGCCCGACCTCGGTGGCAGGTATCCCCCAGAGCGCGCCTCCGAGCCTGCCCCCGGCCATCGCGGCGCCCGGCGCGACCAGCAAGCCCAGGACCACCGTGCCCAGCGCCACCGACAGCGATATCAGGTGGTAGCGAACGAGCAGCAGGTCCCGCCGGGCCCACCAGGGGGTCAGCAGCCACAGGCCGGCCACGAACTCGGCGAGCCGGAAGGTCCGGTACAGGGTCCCGAGGTGCTGCGGCTGCAGCGTCGTGATGAGCGCTTCCAGAGCGAGCAAGCTCACCAGGAAGAGAAACACGTTCGGGCGTATGACGGCGCGGCGGTTCACGCTCAGCGCTACGGCCAGCATCAGGGGCAAGGCTCCCTGCGTGATGAGCTTGCCGGCGGCCGACGGGATAGGCAGGACAGACCCGTAGTAGGTCAGCGCGTTGACAACCAGCAGGCCCCATGCGATGCCAACCCGGCGGCGTACCGCGCGCTGGCGCTCCGCGGCTGATCGCGCCGCGGGAATTCCGCTGCCCGCGCGGGGCGGGGCGACGGCGACGTGCGCAGCGTTCATCGATTCTCCGCGTCTAGAGGTGCCTTCGCGCTGGCGCAGCTGGCCTGGGCGCGAAGGCCGGCCCTAACGGGAGCGCCGAGGAGGTAACCGTGATACGACGCTCTTTAGCTCCGCGGTCAGCTGCGCCTTGATCTTCGGCACCCCCTCCAGCGCCGCCCGCGTGGACGACGCTGAATTCTCGCTCGTCACCGCCGCGTTCACGTGCATCATCAGAACGTCCCAGTAGCCTCCCGGATCGGCACAGGCTGGTACCGGAGACCGGGCACCGCGCGCTACGGCCGGTTTCGCCGCCTTCAGCGCGACCGTGAGCGCCCGGGAATCCCGGGATATCTCCGCCCCGGCGACGGCGTTGAGAGCGGGAATGATTCCCTTTCCCGGACCCGCTTCCCAGGCGCGGTACTGCCGGGCGCAGCTGACCGGTACCCGGGTGCCGCCGTGGCCCGGGGAGGCCGCCTTGGGGGCCGCGGTGTGGGTGCACGCGACCACGCCGACGACTGCCGTGCCCGCCACGACAAGTGCTATGCGCTTCACTTGCTGCTCCGTTCGCCTCGTCGTCAGTGGGAGTACACCACGTCGACCCAGTAGTTGTTCGCGTTGTAGACGCTGGTCGGGAACACGTTGGACGATCCGTAGGAGTAGACGCCGCCGGAAGCCACCGCCGTCACCGGGCCGTTCGTCACC
>JAFMRN010000358.1 GCA_017354065.1 Solirubrobacterales bacterium | reverse complement strand
GCGACCGGTCAGCGCGGGCTGGACGACGCCGCCAAGATGCAGGGCGCCGCCGCGCTTGTCGCCGGCGTGTCCGAGCACCAGGTCGCCGTCGCGTCGACCGGCGTGGTCGGCGTCCCGCTGGAGATGGACAAGGTCACCGCCGGCATCAGCCAGCTGCACGCCAAGCTCTCACCCGGCGGCGGCGCTGACTTCGCGGAAGCGATCCGCACGACCGATGCGCTGGATAAGGCCGTAACCCTCGATGTCGAGCTGTCCGGCGGCCCGGTGCGGATCTCGGTGCAGGCCAAGGGCGCGGGGATGATCTCCCCGCGCTTCCACACGCTGTTGGTGTTCGTGCAGACCGACGCGGTGGTGGAGTTCGATGAGGCGGACCTGCTGTTGTCGGTCTGGACCAAGCGGTCCTTCGACCGGATCAGCGTGGACGGCCAGCTGTCGACCTCAGACACCGTGATCTTCCAGGCCAGCGGCGCCAGCGGCGTCAAGATCGAGCCCGAGGGTGAGGATGAGCGGATCTTCGGAGAGGCCGTCGACGCGTGCCTGCGCCAGACCGCGCTGCTGTGCGTGAAGGACGGTGAGGGCGCGCGGCGCGTCGGTCGCGTGGTGGTCAAGGGCGGTGACGAGCCCGGCGTCAAACGCGTGGCACACGCGGTCGGTGACTCGCCGCTGGTGAAGACAGCGCTGTACGGCGGCGACCCCAACTGGGGACGGATCATCCAGGCGGTCGGCGCCGCCGCGGCTGCGCCTCCCGGTGAGGACGGGCTGGCCGTCGACATCGCGATTGAGGGCATCCAGGTCTGCCGCGCCGGCGCTTATGTGGAACACGACGCCGAGGCGCTGGTGCGCGCCGTCCAGGGCCCGGAGGTCGAGTACCAGATCCAGCTTCCCGGGGAGGGCGCCGAGGCCGAGCGCTACTTCTCCGACCTGGGCCATGAGTACGTGACCCTGAACGCGGAGTACACGACGTGAGCCGTGATGTCGACACGCTGCTTGAGGCGCTGCCCTACATCAGGGAGTTCCACGGGCGCACGATCGTGATCAAGTACGGCGGGGCGGCGATGACTGACCCGCGGCTGAAGGAGGAGTTCGGCCGTGACGTGGCGCTGCTCAAGTACGTCGGCATGAACCCCGTGATCGTGCACGGCGGCGGGCCCGACATCACCTCCTACATGGAACGCCTGAACATGCCGGTGCGCTTCATCGACGGGTTGCGCGTGTCCGACGCCGACACCGTCGAGGTCGCGAAGATGGTGCTGGTCGGCAAAGTCAACAAGGACATAGTCGGCCTGATCAACCGCCACGGCCAGCGCGCGGTCGGCTTGAGCGGGGATGACGGGGCGCTGTTCAACTGCTCCAAGATGACGTCGCCGAGCGGCGGTGACCTCGGCTTTGTCGGCCGGATCGACAGCGTCGACACCGGGATCCTCACGCACGTGGCCCAGGACTACATCCCCGTGATCGCGTCCGTCGGAGTCGACGCGGAGGGCAACTCCTACAACATCAACGCCGACACGGCCGCCTCCGCTGTAGCGGCGGCGCTGGGCGCTTACAAGGCGATGTTTCTGACCGACGTGATCGGCTGGCTGGCCGACCCCGACGACCCCGAGTCGCTGATCTCCGAAGCCTCCGCCGCGCAGCTGCGTGAAGGGCTGGACAGCGTCCAGGGCGGGATGCGGCCGAAGCTCGAGGCCTGCCTGGCGGCGGTGGACGCCGGCGTTGCCAGCGCGGTGATAGTCGACGGGCGGGTGCGCCACTCGCTGCTGGTGGAGCTGTTCACCGAGACCGGCCAGGGCACGATGATCAAATGAGCCTCAGCGAGCTACAAGAGCTGGAGCGCCGCTACGCGGTCGGCACCTACGTGCGCGCGCCGGTCGAGTTCGTGCGCGGCTCGGGCGTGTCGCTGTGGGACGCTGAGGGCAACGAGTATCTCGACTTCCTGGCCGGGATCAGCGTGCTGAACGTCGGCCACTGCCACCCCGACGTGGTGGCGGCGGTCACCGAGCAGGCGTCGCGTCTGAGCCACGTCTCAAACCTGTACTACACCGAGCCGGCGATGCGCTTGTCTCAGGCGCTGTCCGAGTCCTCGCTCGGCGGCAAGGTGTTCCTGTGCAACTCCGGGGCGGAGGCCAATGAGGCCGCGATCAAGCTCGCCCGCCGTGCCAAGCCCGGCGGCAATGTGGTCGTGCTGCGCGGCGGCTTCCACGGGCGCACCTACGGGTCCCTGAGCGCCACGCCCCAGGAGTCGAAGCAGGCGCCGTTCGCGCCGCTGGTACCGGGGTTCGTCGTCGTGCCCAAGGACCCGGGCGCGCTTGCGGCGGCGGTCGGCGAGCGCACCGCCG
>JAFMRN010000357.1:1773-2341 GCA_017354065.1 Solirubrobacterales bacterium | reverse complement strand
GGCAGGCGCGGGCTCAGAGCGGCCGCTCGCCGATCTGACGGGCCGGCACGCCGCCGAGGATCTGCCACTCTTCAAAGCTGCGCGTGACGACTGCCCCCGCGCCGACGACCGTGTGAGGCGCGACGTCAGCGCCGACGCTGGCGTGCCCGCCGATCCAGACATCGTTACCGATGGTGACGCGCGGGTGCTCACCAGGCCGCGCGCGCATGGGTTCGGAGCTGCGCTCGATCTCGTAGTGCTTCAGCCCGCTCATGATCGAGACGTAGTCACCTGCTATCAGGTCATCGCCTATGTCGGCCAGCTCGACTCGTGAGTAGTGGCCGAGGAAGCAATGGTCACCGATCCGCGTGTCCGGATTGGAGATGACCGATCCCCACTCAATCCCCAGCCCCTCACCGCAGGACTTCAGGGTCGCCTTGTACCAGGCTCTGCGGAACAGCAGGCCGGGCCTGCCGGGCAGCATTGAGAGCAGTACACCGACCGAGTTGTAGCTGACCAAACCCTTCCGGAAGGCGGTGATCAGCGGCCACAAAAGCTGTTGGGCAACTTGGATCAATCTGGGCTCGAG
>JAFMRN010000357.1:0-1763 GCA_017354065.1 Solirubrobacterales bacterium | reverse complement strand
CTTCCTGGCGCTGGCGACAGCCGGCGGCTCAGAAGGTATCGGGTCAGGTGCCGCTGGGCGGCGCGATCACGCCAGGTGGGAGCCCGCCGTAGACGTTCTGGACGAACTGACTGCCCTTGAGCCCCTTGGCGAATGCGCCCTGCGCGGGAGCTTTGCCGTCGATCGGATCGTTGTTCCCGTCCGCGGTCTCATACCAGGTGAAGCCACGCACGGCCGGGAAATGGGCCGGCAACTCCTTGAGGAAGTCGCTGACCCAGGCGGACTTGTTGCCACCGGTACCTGTGGACCCGATCTCACCTATCAGCATCGGCTTGGCGGGCGCGATCTTCCGGATCGTCTTGTAGGTGCTCCCAAACCCTTGGCTGAAGGTCTCCCACTTGCCGTCGTAGTTGCCGTGCAGGCGGTTGTAGCCGTCCATACAGGTCCAGTCGACGTACTTGTCACCGGGGTAGAGCGATTTCAGCGGGCCCGTGTCGCTCTCATACAGGCCGGCCTTGGTGCCCCCGCCCCCCTGGGGATCGATGTTCGGACACCAGACGAAGGTGGCGTTGTTCGCCCCGACGCTCCTAAACACGTTGACCACGTGCCTCCACATGTTCAAGAAGTCGCTGACCGTGTTGGTGTGCTTGACGCCGTTGCTGTCGCGCCAGGTGTAGCCGACGCCCCACTGGTACCAGTTGCCGTTGAACTCGTGGTCCAGGCGCACCATGAACGGGTGGCCCCAGGCCTTGGCAGCCTGCGCCCACTGTGTGATGTAGGCGTCCTGTGAGCCTGACGCGATCGCGGCGTCTGAGAACGCCGGGTCATTCCAACCCTGGTCCGGCGTCGACCAGCTGAACACGGGGATCACTCCGTGCTTCCTCACGTTGTCCATCTGCGCGGTGGGGAACGCGCAGTACATGTCGTCGGTCCCGATCGTCATCCCGCCCTCGCAGTACTTCGCGTGGAAGGATGACCCGAAGCCCAGCAGGCTGGAGCGGTGTCCGCCGGCGTCCTGGTTCTCGAAGTCGGTCACCGCGTTCCAGTCCCAGGGCGCCTCCTGGCCCGTGAACTGGGTACCGATCCAGGTGGCCCCCCAGAAGATCTTGTGCGTCGGGGTGGCGCTGACGGACTTGGCCGGCTCCGACAGTGTTGTGACCACGGCGCCGCTCTTGCCGCTGGAAGTGCCATTCCCGCCCGGTTTCGGGGTCTGCCAGTACGCCTTGACCGTGTAGGTGTAGCGCTGACCGTTGGTCAGCTTTGTGTCGGTGAAGTAGTGGCCGTGAACGCCGGTCTTGACTCGGCGCCCGTTCCGATACACGTTGTAGCCGGCGATGTTGCGCGCGCCGGCCGGGATCGCCCAGGACAGCTGGACCTGCTCATTCCCGGCACGAGCAACCAGCGAACGAGGCCCGGCCGGGTGCTGTCCGCCGGCTTGTGCCGAGTGCTTGGCGGTGGCTTTCGCGGGGGTCTTGGAGCTGGCCTGGGCCGACGCCGTCAATACCCCGACCGCCAGCGCGAGCAGCACACCCAGCGTCACCAGGAGAGCGCGTTGCGGATGAGGTCGGTTCGCTCGTTTACGGTCGAGCGGGGGTATTGGTTGCGTAGAGTCCATGTGGCCTCGGTTCCTTCCTTCCTACGAGTAGCTCCGCGCGCGACTGCCAACACACGCAATGCGCATTTTCCCAGTCCATGCCGCTGGGAACGCCGGTTATAGCACGCCCAGAATCCGGAGCATCCTTGTTTTACCTAGCGTTGACGCGCACCGCGCCGATCGCCATCCC
>JAFMRN010000356.1 GCA_017354065.1 Solirubrobacterales bacterium | reverse complement strand
GTCCTACATCGCGAACACCGGCAAGCCCACGCCGATGGTGCTCGCCTCCACCGACCACGGTGCGAGCTTTCCCCAAGCCACGAAGATCACATCACCGGGGCCTAACTCATCCGCGGACCGCGACCACATCGCGGCGGGACCGCGCAACAGCGTCTACCTGACCTGGATATACGACCCGCAGGCAAGTGCCATCAAGAACGTGTGCCCACACCAGTACTGCGACACCCGCAGCGGCGAGCGCGACGCAGTGATCCAGCGATCCACAGACGGCGGCAAAACCTTCGGCGCGCCCACGCCACTCGGAGCCAACGGGGCGTTCGCGGCTCCGCTGCTCGTAGAGGGGAACGGACAGGTTGATGTTCTGCTCCAGCACTTCCATGTGAGCGGCAAGGACCAGACGCTCGGCGCCGGCGCTGAGTACTTCACCTCATCACGCGATCAGGGGCGCTCTTGGAGAGCGCCCATATCGGTCAGCACTCCTTCCACCACCATCATGCCGCGCAACTGGTGGATGAACGGCGCGCTGGCCCGTGACAGTGGCGGCGACCTGTACGTCACCTGGGATGCGCGACGCGGTAACGGCGACGTGGGCCTGCTGGCTTACTCGAGCGACCACGGCCGCGTCTGGTCCAAGCCGATCCAGGTCACCCCGGGCGCAGACGCGCCGCACATAGTCGAGCCGGCCGGCGGGCCGCGCGGCGTCGCCTACGTCGGCTGGCTGACCCAGCAGCACAGCGGAGCCTGGGCGCAGTACGTGCGGACCTTCCAGATCGCTCACCATCGGCTCACTACAGCAAGGCAGGTCTCGGGCGCTGCCGGTACGGCCGCGATCTGGCCGGGTGACACCTTCGGGATCTCAACGTTACCCGGCAGCTGGCTCGCGCTCAGCTGGGGCCAGGTCCCGCCGGGTCGCGGTGGGACCTCGCAGATCTTCGCGCGGACGCTGCGCCCGGCTTCTCCTAAGGGGTAGTCCGGCAGCAATTACACGCCGACACGCGGAGCGTTGGATATATCTCGATCAACTTTGTTGAGATATGGCGGAAGGAGTGCTGAGAGATGATCTCTATTCGGAAGGGTGGCGTCGTGCTTGCGCTGGCGGGCGCGGCGCTGATCGCGCCCGGCCCGGCTGGCGCGGCTGCCAAGCCGCACCCCACGAAAGCTGTGTCAACGGTGCTGCATTGGTATGACCTCACCAATCAGACGGTGAAGGCGGCGAACTATCCGGAGCCCGTAACCCAAAGCCGCGCCTGGTCGGTCAGTTGGCTGGCGGCTGCGCGCGCGGTCGATCAGGGCCACAACGCGAGCTTTCAGAAGGCCGCCTTCAGCGAAGCGCTGCACGACACGCTGGCATCGGTGATCCCGTCCCAGAAGAAGACGCTCGATGCCGCCCTGTCCAAGACGCTCGCGCAGATCCCCAACGGGAAGGTCAAGCAGCAGGGGATCGCCGCCGGCAAGAAGCAGGCGAAGGCGACACTGGCCCAGCGCGCGAAGGACGGTCTCGATACGGCCTCAGTCGATGCGCCCTTCACCCCGCCCGCCCCGGCGCCGGGCGTTTGGCAGCCGACGCCGCCGACCTACGCCAAGGCGGTGCGTTCTGCTCAGGGCAAGGCGAAGCCGTTCATTCTCAAGTCAGGGGCGCAGTTCGACCCGGGGCCGCCGCCGAGTTTGACATCCAAGACCTACCTTGACGGGCTGGCCGAGGTTCGTTCCTACGGTGCCGCCAACAGCACCGTGCGGACGCCCGCCCAGACCGACGTCGCGAAGTTCTGGGAGCCGGCGATCAACATTCAGGAAGTGCAACTCGTCCGCGGTGTGCTTGCCGGGGAGCATGGAAAGTCGCTGTCCTGGCAGTCGCGTTTCGTCGCGGCGTTCAACGTTGTCACCACGGACGCTCAGATCGCGGTCTATCACGCTAAGTACAAGTACCTGTTCTGGCGTCCGGTGACTGCCATCCGCACCGGGTCGGTCAGCCCCGATCCCAGCTGGACGCCGTTCTTCACGACCCCGGCGTACCCGGATTGGGTCAGTGGCCACGGCGGTGTCGCCGGCTCGGCCCAAGCGGTGCTGACGGCCTTTGTCGGGCCCAACGCGCCCGCGCCGATCAAGGTGACGAGCCCGAACGACCCAGGGGTGACCCACACCTACAGAAACTGGGCCGCCGTCTCCGACGAGGTCACAAACGCGCGCGTCTGGGAGGGCATCCACTTCCGCTTCTCCGACGTCACCGCCGCCAAGCTGGGCAAGACGGTCGCCGGCTATGACCTGAAGCGCCTCAAGGCCATCGGCCTGTAGCCGCCTGTCTGCGTGCCCCCGGTATCAAATCCGGGGGCACGCCCCGTGGCTCAC
>JAFMRN010000355.1 GCA_017354065.1 Solirubrobacterales bacterium | reverse complement strand
TTCGAACTCATTGGTGTAGGCGAACGTGGTCGGTCCGTGGTCATCGCCGGACAGTTCGTAACGTATCCGCGCCAGCGAGCGCGCGGGCCCGCGTCCCTCCCACTCGGCGCGCTCGGGAGAGCTGACATTGGTCAGCGTCCAGTGAACCCGGAACGACACGCCACGGATATGGAGCACCTGCGCCATGGTCGAGCCCCTACGCAGCGGCTCTTCCGACACTTCGCTGACCGAGCGATGAATCGTGACCCAATCCTTTAGCTGATGGGGATCCATCACCGTGTCCCACACGCGCTGCACGGGGGCATTGATCTCGATCTTGGCGTGGACGGTGCTCATGCTGCGCGCACACTAAACGAGTCGGGCGTGGCCGTCCACGCGAATAGCCGACGAGCGCTACCGCGCCGCCAGCCGCCCGCTCGCCTCCCACTCGCGGAGCGCGTGCTCGATTGCCGCGTCCAGTGAGTGCAACCTGACCTCGAGGAGCTCGACCGCGCGGTTATCCCGCGGCAGCAGATCCTGGTCGAGGCTCTCCATCAGCGGACCGATCAACTCGTGACGTTCGCCCGCGATCGCGGCGGAGACACGGCTCGCGATCGGTGTCAGCGTGAGCCGCCTCAAGCTGATCGTGGGCCGCGCCACCAGCATGTGATCGCTGATCATGTCGATCAGCTCGCCGTAGGTCACGGTGTCGGGTCCGCCCAGGTCAAGCGACTGACCGCACACCCGCTCGCTGGTGGCCGTGCGCGCGAGTGCCTCGATCACGTCACGTTCGTCGATCGGCGTGGTGCGGTGCGTGCGCCACGCCGGCACGGCCAGCACGGGAAGTCGCTCCACCAGTCTGACCAGGAACCGGAACGAGCGGGAGTGGGCTCCGATCACGATCGAGGCCCGCAGCGCCACCGAGCACGGTGCAGCGGCGAGCAGGATCTCCTCGACCGCGAGGCGGCTGGTCAGGTGAGCCGAGGCCGGTCCGCCGGCGGGTACGAGGCCGCCGAGGTAGATCACTCTGTCCACGCCGGCCGCGCGCGCCGCGCGGGCGAAGTTCTCGGCCGCCGCACGCTCGCGCACGCCAAACGCCGCCCCGGCGTGATCGTCGCGCTGAGGGTCTGAGTCCGCCACCGGCTCCATCGAGTGGATGAGGAAGTAGGCGACGTCGATCCCGTCCATTGCCTCCTCCAGCCCGGCCCCGGACACGGCATCGCCGGTGAGCACCGGGACGCGGGATTCCTGCTGGGGCGGATGGCGGCTGAACCCCCGCACCACATGGCCGTCGCGCTCGAGCCGCGGCGCCAGCCGGGAGCCGACGAACCCCGTGATCCCGGTGACGAGGACGTTCATGGGGCCGCGTGGGCGGGCGGTGCCAGGCTGTATGCCATCCGCTTCAGAAAGCTACGGAAATTGCGCCACGTTTCTCCGCGGCGACGAAATGTCCCGCTTTTTGCAGGGATTTCGGCAACGGTGAACTTCTTGCGATTTCCGGGAATCGTCGTTGCAGAGAGGGGGAGAAGTCCGCTTTGATGCTCGCCGACGTGTCGAGCTTTCCCGGAGGTGCCATGGGCGCGACGGAGACCCGCAGGAGGACGACGAAGGTCAGTTGCGAGGATTGCTTCTTCCGTCAGAACCTCCTCTGTGCGGTGTCGAATTCGGGCCCGTGCGCGACCTACCGTCCCAATCATCCCGACGGTCTGCGGCCTCCGAGTCAGTTGCGCCTGGTGTTCCGACAGGAGCGCGCGCTCCAGGTCGCCTGGGCGTTTCCGTCGCCCAGCGAGCAGGTCGCGCTGCACGCCGGCGTGTAGTGTTCTGAGCCGTGTACTGGCCGTTGATCGCCGGGTTCATCATCGTGGTGCTGATCACCCTGTTACTCGGGTGGCTCACCGACGCGTCACGGCGCGGCGACGCCGACCGGCACTGACGCCGCGCCAAGCCACGCCACTGCCTCACGCGCGGCTACCTCGTCACTCCGCAGCCGACCGAGATAGAGTCAGAGCGCACCTGAGAGAGGAGTCGCGTGCGCCTTACCGTGCTTGGCAAATCCCCGTCCTGGCAGGATGCCGATGGTGCCTGCAGCGGATATCTGATCGAGGAGGACGGGTACACGCTGCTGCTCGACTGCGGCAACGGCGTGTTCTCCAAGCTGCGCCACTACTGCGACTACGTGGACGTCGACGCGGTTCTCATCAGCCACCTGCACGCCGATCACCTGCTCGACCTGGTGCCGTTCAGCTACGCCCTGTCTTACGCGCCGCGCCAGCAGCCGGTCGCGGTGGGTGGCTGGCCCGGTACCGACACGCCCGCGCGCCCCCAGCTGTACGCGCCCATGGGCGCCGGCGACATGTTCCGGCGCCTGGTGGCCTG
>JAFMRN010000139.1 GCA_017354065.1 Solirubrobacterales bacterium | reverse complement strand
CGCCTACAACCCGGAGTGGTTCACCTACAACGAGCTTTCCCAGGTCACGCCGATGCCGCTCGAATGGGACCGCACGTCCCTGAGCCAGCCGGCGCAGAAGACCGACAACGGCCACCTGCCCGACGCGCAGGGCAAGGGTCAGGCCGAGGCCGTCTACAACTTCCTGGACGCGCAGGCCAAGAAGCAGTCCAGCTACGCGAAGTCGCCGCTGTGGAGCATCGTCGACGGCCCGTGGAAGCTTCAGTCGGACACGACCTCCGGCCAGTTCACCTACGTGCCGAACAAGGCTTACTCGGGTCCGAACAAGCCGACGATCTCGAAGTTCGTGGAGATCCCCTTCACGAATGACAGCGCCGAGTTCAACCAGATCAGCTCCGGCGGCCCGAAGTCGCTGACCATCGCGGGCCTGCCACAGCAGTACGTGAAGAAGCTGCCGCAGCTGAAGTCGGCCGGCTACCTCGACAACACGGCGGCCAGCTACTCGGTGAACTACTTCCCGCTGAACTTCCACAACCCGAAGATGGGGGCGGTGTTCTCACAGCTGTACTTCCGTCAGGCCTTCCAGCACCTGGTGGACCAGCCGGTCTGGGCCTCCAAGGTGCTCTACAACACGGGCGTCCCGACCTACGGGCCGATCCCGTCGGCGCCGCCGAGCCCGCTGACGGCATCGGGTGCGGCCAAGAACCCCTACCCGTTTGACCCGAACGCGGCCGCGACGCTGCTGAAGGCCCACGGCTGGAAGGTCGTTCCGAACGGCACCGACACCTGCACGGACCCGAGCAAGTGCGGCCAGGGCGTGAAGAAGGGCCAGAAGCTGAGCTTCACGCTGGATTACCAGCAGGGCGTTGCGACCAACACCTCGGAGATGCAGGACCTGCAAACCGAGGCGAAGAAGGTCGGCATCAACGTGAGCCTGACCACCCACCCGTTCCAGCAGGTCGTCGCCGCGGGCGTCCCCTGCACGGCAAATCAGCCCCAGTGCAAGTGGCAGGCCGAGAACTGGGGTGCCGGCTGGATCTTCTCACCGGACTTCCTGCCGACCGGCGAGCTGCTGTTCAAGAAGGGCGCTGCATCCGACGCGTCGAGCTACAGCGATCCGAAGGCCGACAACCTGATTCGCCAGACGATCTACGGCCCGCAGAAGTCAGAGGCCCAGGCGCTGACCAACTACGCCAACTACATGGCCAAGACGTTGCCGGTGGTGTGGGGTCCGACGTCGATCGGCAGCTACGTGGCCGGCGGCGGCACGCTGGTGAGCAACAAGCTCGGTGGCTACACGGCCAACGCGTACGGATACCTCGAGCCCGAGGACTGGTACCTCACCAAGTGAGCCTCGCTGAGCGAAACTCACAGGAGGGGATCCAATAACCGGGTTCATCATCCGCAGGTTGGGACAGGCGATCATCGTGCTCCTCGGAGTCACGGTGATCACCTTCCTCCTGCTCGATCTGCTCAACACCCAGGGCGGGGGCGTCGCCCGGCAGATCCTCGGCAGCAAGGCGCCCCAAAGCCAGCTGATCGCCTGGAACCACCAGAACGGCTTTGACAAGCCTTTCTACGTGCAGTTCTGGAAGTACCTGACACGGCTGCTATCGGGGAACCTCGGCTACTCCTATCACTACAACCAGAGTGTCAGCTCACTGCTGAGCGACGAGCTGCCGCGCGACATAGTGCTCGGGGGAATCTCCCTGATCCTGTCGCTGGCGATCGCGATCCCGGTCGGCGTGGCCCAGGCGGTGAAGCGCAACAAGCCCGTCGACCACGGGCTGACCGCGGTCAGCTTCGTGCTGTACTCGATGCCGCCCTACGCGGTGGCGATCCTGCTGGTGCAGATCTTCGCGATCAGCACGCACGTGTTCCCGGCCACCGTCACCACCAGCGGCAACGGCTGGAGCGCGGTGTTCAGCGACTTCAGCGCCCAGATCCTGCCGATCATCAGCCTGACGCTGGTCAGCTACGCGTACTTCAGCCGTTACATGCGCTCCTCGGCGATCGACACGCTCGCCCAGGACTACATCCGTACGGCCCGGGCCAAGGGATTGTCCGAGCGGATGGTGCTGAGCCGGCACCTGCTGCGCAACTCGCTGCTGACGGTGATCACGCTGGTCGGCCTGTCGCTGCCGGTGGTGATCACCGGCACCGTGATCACGGAATCGGTGTTCAACGATCCGGGCGTCGGCTTCACGTATGTGACGGCCGCGCAGAACTACGACTACGAGTACATGCTGACCGTCACCGTGCTGGTCGGCGTGCTCACCGTGCTCGGCAACCTCCTGGCCGACATGGCCTACGCGATGCTCGACCCGAGGATCAGGTACTGATGGCCGTTGTCGATCAAAACGTCCCCGGCGGCGCGCCGGAGCCCGACGCCGAGGCCGGCGAGGTCTATGCCACGGGCAACCCGTGGGTGCTGGTCGCCCGCACCTTCGTCCAGAACCGGCTGGCGGTGGTCGGGCTGGTGCTGATCGTGGTGCTGCTGCTGTTCTCGCTGATCGGGCCGCTGATCTACCACGCCCCGTCCGCTGCCGACGCGCTGGCCAGCAAGGATCAGGGGCCGGGTGGCGGCTACCTGCTGGGCACCGACTCCAACGGCAGCGACATCATGACCCAGCTGATGAAGGGCGGCCAGAGCTCGCTGCTGGTCGGCTTTGTCGTCGGAATATTCTCGACCGTGCTGGGCCTGGTCTACGGCGCGATCGCGGGCTTCTTCGGCAAGGCCCTGGACAACGTGATGATGCGGATCATTGACATCGGGCTGGCGATCCCGGTGGTGTTTCTGTTCGTGTTCCTGGCTCAGGTGCTGAAGCCGAACCTGCTGTTGTTGATCGGGATGCTGACGGCCGTGTCCTGGCTGTTGCCCGCGCGTCTTGTCCGTGGCGAATCACTGAGCCTGCGCACGCGTGAGTACGTCCAGGCCGTGCGCGGCATGGGCGGCGGCTCCTGGCGGATCATCGCGCGGCACCTGATCCCCAACACGATCGGGACGATCACGGTCACGATCACGTTCCAGATCGCCAACGCTGTGCTGGTGCTCGCGATCCTCCAGTACCTCGGGTTCGGCCTGCCGCCGACGACGCCGACCTGGGGCAACACGCTGTTCCTCGCGATGCAGAACTTCCAGGACGGGTACTGGTGGGAGGTCTACCCGGCTCTGGTGCTGATCGTGCTAACGGTCCTGGCGTTCAACTTCGTTGGTGACGCGCTGCAGGACGCCTTTGACGTGAGACTGCAGGAGCGCTGAGCATGACCCCGCTGTTGGATGTCGTTGACCTGAAGACCGAGATCCCGTTGCGCACCAGCGTGGTCCACGCCGTGGACGGGCTCAGCTTTGACGTCGCGGCTGGGGAGACCGTCGGCATAGTCGGTGAGTCGGGCTGTGGCAAGACGATGGCCGCGATGTCAATCATGCGGCTGCTGCCGGGTAACGCGCGGATCACCGGCGGGCAGATCAACTTCGACGGCAAGGACCTGGTCAAGGTCTCAGACGAAGAGATCCGCAAGGTCCGCGGCAATGACATCGGGATGATCTTCCAGGACCCGATGACCTCGCTGAACCCGACGATGACCGTTGGACGCCAGATCTCGGAGTCGGTCGAGTTGCACCGCGGCGTCAGCCGGGAGCAGGGATTGGAGCGCGCTGCCGAGGTGCTCGAGCTAGTCGGCCTGCCGAAGCCAAAGGAACGGCTGAAGGACTACCCCCACCAGCTTTCGGGCGGCCTGCGCCAGCGCGTGATGATCGCCATGGCGCTGGCGTGTGATCCGAAGCTGCTGATCGCCGACGAGCCGACTACAGCGCTCGACGTCACGATCCAGGCTCAGATCCTCGGCCTGCTGGACCGGATCAAGGCCGAGATCGGCATGGGCATCATCCTGATCACCCACGACATGGGCGTGATCGCGGGTCGCGCGGACAAGGTCGCGGTCATGTACGCGGGGCAGAAGATCGAGACTGCCGCCACCAGCGACCTGTTCCGCAAGGTCCGCCACCCCTACACGGAGGCGCTGCTGGCCTCGATCCCGAAGCTCGATCAGGACAAGACCCAGGCCCTCTACTCGATCCCGGGGCTGCCCCCGGACCTGCGCAACCCGCCCGGCGGCTGTCGCTTCGCGGCCCGCTGCGCGTTTGCCACCGACCAGTGCCGCAACGAGGTCCCGCCGCTTACCGCCAGCACCGAGGCGGGCCACAAGTTCGCCTGCTTCCACCCGCGCGAGACGTCGGTCACGGAGATGGGCGAGGCGGCCGCCGCGCTGCTGGAGGAGGCCGAGGCGAACAAGGCGCTGTCCGAGTCGATGGGCCGGGAGCTGGAGATCCTCGAAGTCCCGGGGGCCCCGGCCTCGGCACCGGCCGCCGAGCAGGGCGAACTGCTGAAGTTCGTGGACGTCTCCAAAGAGTTCGATGTCACCGGCGGCGGCATCCTGCAGCGCAAGCTCGGGACCCTGCACGCGGTCAGCGACGTGAGCCTGAGCATCCGCCGCGGTGAGACCTTCGGGCTCGTCGGTGAGTCCGGCTGTGGCAAGACGACGCTAGGGCGCATGGGCGTCGCCCTGGAACCGCCGACGCGCGGCAAGATCGTCTTCAACGGGACGGACCTGGCGGCCGTAGGCCGCGGCGAGCTGCGTGAGCTGCGCCGCAACATCCAGTTCATGTTCCAGGACCCCTACGCCTCCCTCGATCCGCGCATGCGCGTCCGGGAGATCATCGGTGAGCCCCTGGCGGTCGCCAAACGGGGGACCGCCGACGAGCGCTATGAACGCGTCAAGGAGCTCGTCAAAGAGGTCGGGTTGCCGGCCGACGCGATCGGGCGTTACCCCCACGAGTTCTCCGGCGGCCAGCGCCAGCGCCTCGGCTTGGCGCGGGCCCTGGCGTTGAACCCTGACGTGATCATCGCTGATGAGCCGGTCTCAGCACTTGACGTGTCGGTCCGCTCCCAGGTGCTGAACCTGATGAAGCGCCTGCAGGCCAGCCACGGCCTGACCTACGTGGTGATCTCCCACGACCTCTCAGTCGTCCGTTACATGGCCGACCGGATCGGCGTGATGTACCTCGGCAAGGTCGTCGAGACCGGCACCAGCGATGACATCTACCAGCGCCCCGCCCACCCCTACACCCAGGGGTTGCTGGAGGCAATCCCGCTGCCGGATCCCGATACGCGCCGGTCGACCTCGGAGCAGGCGCCGATCAGCGGTGAGCTGCCCTCACCGCTGAACCCGCCCAGCGGCTGTCGCTTCCGCACACGCTGCCCGCGCGCCCAGGACATCTGCGCGGAGCAGGAGCCGCCGCTGCGACCCTTCTCGGACAGCCACCAGGCCGCGTGTCACTTCCCGCTGCAGACGCCGCTGGAGACGGCGTTGGCCAACGGGTCAGGTCAGGCCCCCGCCGAAGAACTTGTCGGCCAGGATGGTGAAGGCCACCAGGGTGACGCCGGTCACGGCAACGGCGCGGCGTAGGTCCAGCGCGGCGACCAGCAGCGATACCGGCGCCAGCAGCAGGCTGTCAGAGCGCCAGTAGGCGACGTTGCCCTGGGTCAGCGGCGCCAGCCACAACACCAGGCCGGCGATCAGCAGGAATAGCCGCCAGCGGTCGGCGCGCAGGCGCGCCAAGACGTGGACCGTCAAAAACAGCATCACGACGGCCACCAGCACACCCTCGATCTGGGCCTGGATCTCATTGCCGACGATCGCCTGCTGCACGTGGCCGCTGATCAGATGCCACCAGTTGACAAACGGCAGCGTGATCCCGTGGGAGTAGTTGGCCTGGACCTTGAAGTATGCGTCGGCCCGGCCGCTGCCCGCCCACATCTGCGCGATCGCGGCCAGGAAGCCACCGGCAGCCAGTGCACCCGAGAGCAACGCATCAGGCCACTCGGAGTCCATCAACGCCCACAGTGCCAGCAGCGGCGCGATCAACACGCCCGTCGGATAGCTGTAAGCGGCCACCGCGCCCGCCAGCCCCGCGGCCACCCACCGGCGCTCGCGCGCCAGCAGCAGCGCCGCGAGTAACCCCAACGCGGTCAGCGCCATCGGGAAGGCGGTGCGCAGGTAAACCCCGCCGGGCGCCACGGCGGCAAAGGCGAGTGCCACATACCGCGACGGACCCTCCACCCGCCGCAAATACCCGTTCCAGAGAACCGCCAACAGCACGAAGTCGAGCACCCAGGAGATCGCGACCCCGTACCCCTGGCCGGTCAGGCCAAGCTGATACAGCGCGCCGACCAGCATCGGGAAGCCCGGGAACCAGCCGCTGTTGCCACACAGGCTCACCCCCGGCACGCCGCCCTCGCCGGCGGTGCAGCGCGTCAGCGGCTGATAGCCGTGCTGGGCGACGTTGTAGTACCAGCCCGAGTCCCACTTGAACCAGGTGCCGGTGGTCAAAAATCCTGCGTGCTTATGTGCGGCGGCGATAGCCAGCGGGATGCAGGCCAGCAGAAAGGCAAGCAGCGGCGGGCCCAGGCGTGCGGGCAGAAACCGGGCGGCTGCGCCCGGGCGGATTGCGGCGGCGGTGCTCAGCGCGCGCCACCG
>JAFMRN010000138.1 GCA_017354065.1 Solirubrobacterales bacterium | reverse complement strand
TGGGTTTCCTGCTCAGAGTTGAAAACGGGCGACCCCATCGCCCCCAGAGTTCCAGACGGAACCCGGCCCCGCAGAAACCGTTACAAAGCTGTCACGCGGGAACCACCACCACCGGCCGGTCGGAGTGGTGCACCACCGCATTGGCCGCACTGCCCAGAAGCAGGGCCGCCAACGTGCTGAGCCCGCGTGAGCCGATCACGATCGCCCGGGCGTCCAGCTTGTCCGCCTCAGCCAGAATCGTTTCGGCGATGTCAGGGTCCGCGGGAACGGCAAGCGGTTTGGCACTGGCCAGGCCGCCGGCCAGGGCCAGCTCCGCGCCCTCCTTGGCGATCTCAGTCGCGTCCTCCAGTTGGGCGGCGTCGGCGGCGTCGGCGTCGACCAGTACCTTGATCCCGGTGCGGGTTGCCATACGCGTACTGGAGAACTTGACGAACACGTGCACCACCGTTGCCGGCTGACCGGGGAACAGCTCGCCGGCCGCGCGGGCCGCAGGCTTGGCGTCATCAGAACCGTCGTAGGCGATCAGGATCACTGCGTTCCCCCCAAGAGACGTTTGTGTGGCGCGATCATATGCCCGAACGCAACCGCCTGGGCATAATCCCTGCAAATGAGCTCTGACTCGATCTACCGTCACGGCTTCGTGCGGATCGCTGCCGCGGTGCCGCGCGTGGCGATCGCCGACCCGGCAGCCAATGCCGCCGCGACCCTGTCGCTGGCCTCAAAGGCCAGCGAACAGGACGTAGCGCTGCTTGCCTTTCCCGAGCTGGGGCTGGCCGGGTACTCGGCAGAGGACCTGTTCCACCAGCAGGCGCTGCTGGAAGCCGTGCTGGATGCGATCGAGACGATCCGCACGGCCAGCACACAACTGAGCCCGGTTTTGATCGTGGGTGCCCCGCTCAAAGCCGAGCAGGGGATCTTCAACTCCGCGGTCGTGATCCACGCGGGGGAGGTGCTCGGCGCGGTCCCCAAGTCATACCTGCCCGAGTACCGCGAGTTCTATGAGAAGCGCCAGTTCCGCGCCGCGCGTGACCTCGCCGGCGGGCAAGTAACCCTGCGCTCCGGACCCGCTCCATTCAGCCCCGATCTGCTGTTCGAGTCCAGCCACTTCAAGTTCGCGGTCGAGATCTGCGAGGACCTGTGGGCGCCGATCCCGCCCTCCACCTACGCGGCGCTGGCGGGTGCCCAGGTGCTCGTCAACCTGTCAGCCTCGAACATCACGATCGGCAAGTCCGACTACCGCCGCGAGCTGTGCGCCTCCCACTCCGCGCGGACGCTCAGCGCCTACATCTACACCGCGGCCGGCAACGGCGAGTCGACCACCGACCTGGCCTGGGACGGCCAGGCGCTGATCTACGAGAACGGCGACCGGATGGCCGAGTCCGAGCGGTTCCCGACCCACGAATCGCTGATCAGCGCAGACATAGACCTTGACCGGCTCGACGCTGAGCGCGCGTCAATGTCCAGCTGGGGCGACTCGATCCATGATCATCTCGACCGGGTGCGGGCCTTTTCCGCGCACCGGTTCGAGTTCGTCCCCGGAGCGACAAAGCTCGACCGCCACGTCGAACGCTTCCCCTACGTGCCCTCGAACCCGGTTACGCGCAACGCGCGCTGTGAGGAGGTCTACAAGATCCAGGTCGCCGGGCTGGAGCAGCGCCTGGCAGCGACCGGGATCCAACGCGTCCTGATCGGCATCTCCGGCGGCCTGGACTCGACACACGCGCTGATCGTCGCCGCGCGCGCGTTTGACCGGCTGGGCCTGCCACGAGAGAACATCCTCGCCTACACGATGCCCGGGTTCGGCACCTCTGAGCAGACGCTGGCGAGCGCCCGGCAGCTGATGGACGTGCTCGGCGTGTCCGCCAACGAGCTGGACATCCGCCCGGCGGCTCAACACATGCTCGAGAGCCTCGGCCACCCAGCGGCGGACGGCAGTACCCACTACGACGTGACCTATGAGAACGTCCAGGCTGGCGAGCGCACCAACCACCTGTTCCGCCTGGCCAACCACCGCGGCGGCCTGGTGCTCGGCACCGGCGATTTGTCTGAACTGGCGCTCGGCTGGTCGACCTACGGCGTCGGCGACCACATGTCCCACTACAACGTCAACGCCTCGGTCCCCAAGACGCTGATCCAGTTCCTGCTGCGCTGGGCGATCGACACGGACCAGTTCGGCGCCGCCGCCGACCAGGTGTTGGAGGCGGTGCTGGGCACGGCGATCAGCCCGGAGCTGGTGCCCGGCGCCGAGCTGCAGCGCTCCGAGGACACCGTCGGACCCTATGAGCTCGCCGACTTCTTCCTCTACTACGTGTTGCGCTTCGGTTACGCGCCGAGCAAAGTTGCGTTTCTGGCGCGGCACGCCTGGGGCGAGCACTACAGCGACGCGGAGATACACAAGTGGCTCGGCGTGTTCCTCGATCGTTTCTTCAGGACCAGCCAGTTCAAGCGCTCCGCCGTGCCCAACGCCCCGAAGGTCGGCTCCGGCGGATCACTGTCGCCGCGCGGCGATTGGCGTGCGCCGAGTGACTCCAGTGCCACCGCATGGCTGGCCGAGCTGCGCCAGAATGAGCCGCTGAATGAGTGAGGCGACCAAGCAGGCGGCAGCCAAGATGGCGGCCGCGGGGCAGACCGAGGACGCGATCGCGGCGTTCACATCCGCATTGGAGCGGCTCCAATCCGGCGCCAAGACGCTGATCCCGAGCGCCGAGCTGGAACCCGCCCCGGACGTACCCCAGCTCGAGCAGCTGGGCGACGGCGACGCGGCCGCGGCGCTGTCCCAGGTAGCGGTGATCAAGCTGAACGGCGGGCTGGCCACATCCATGGGACTACAGCAGCCCAAGTCACTGCTGGAAGCGCGCCAGGGGCGGACGTTCCTCGACGTGATCGTCGGGCGCACGCTGGCGTTGCGCCGCCGCTACGGGGTGGAGCTGCCACTGGTGCTGATGGACTCCAACGTGACCCGCGAGCCGACTCTTAAGGCGCTTGACGCGTACCCCGAGCTTCCGGTCGCGGGCATCGATCCGGACTTCCTCCAGTCGATGGTGCCCAAGCTCGAGTCCGAGACGCTGCAGCCGGTTGCGTGGCCTGCGAACCCCGCGCTGGAGTGGTGTCCGCCGGGTCACGGTGACGTGTACGCCGCGCTGCGCGGTTCGGGCATGCTGGAGACATTGGCGTCCCAGGGGTTCCGCTACGCGATGATCTCCAACGCCGACAACCTCGGCGCGACGGTCGATCCCCGGATAGCCGCGCACGTGGTGGCCAACGAGATTCCGTTTCTGATGGAGGTCGTGCGCGGAACGGCCGCGGACCGCAAGGGCGGGCACATCGCCCGACGCAAGGCGGATGGGCAGCTGATCCTGCGTGAGACCGCGCAGACCCCGCCCGAGGACGCCGATTCCTTCCGCGATTACAAGCGTTGGCGCTACTACAACACCAACAACCTGTGGGTCGACCTGCACGCGCTGGGCGAGCGCCTCGAGCTGCCGGTGATCCTGAACGAGAAGACCGTCGACCCCCGTGACCCGGCTTCCACCAAGGTGGTGCAGCTGGAGTCGGCGATGGGCGCCGCGATCGCGTCGTTCCCCGGCGCTGCGTTGCTCGAGGTTCCCCGAACCCGGTTCGTCCCGGTGAAGACCACCGACGACCTGCTGGTGCTGCGCTCTGACGCCTACACGCTGACCGACGAGTTCGAGGTGGTCGCGCGGCACCCCGACGCGCTGCCCCTGGTCGAGCTCAGCAAGGACCACTACAAGCTGATCGACGAGTTTGAGCGGCGCTTCCCGCACGGCCCGCCCTCGCTGGTCGACGCCTCCCGGTTCACGGTCAACGGCGATGTCACCTTCGGCGCCGGCGTGGTTGTGCGCGGGAGCGTCGAGCTGGACGGCTCTGAGCCACAGACGATCCCCGCGGGCGCCACCCTTGGGTCTTGAGATCGAGCGCAAGTGGCTGGTGCCGGCGCTGCCGGCCGAGGTTGGCGCCGCGCCGTCCGAGCTGATCGAGCAGGGGTATCTGGTGCTTGGCTCCGACGGTTCCGAGGCACGGTTACGTCGCAAGTCCGGCCGCCCGGTGTTGACCGTCAAGTCCGGTGGCGGGCTGTCCCGAGCCGAGCACGAGGTCACGTTGTCTGAGGAGCAGTTCGTCGCGCTCTGGCCTGCCACCGAGGGTCGGCGGTTGGTGAAGCGCCGCCACCGTTTCGGGCAGATCGACGTCGACGTCTACGAGGACGCGCTGGCCGGCCTGATCGTCGCCGAGGTCGAGTTCTCCTCCGAGGCCGATGCCGCGGCGTTTGAGGTACCCGCCTGGTTCGGTCAGGATGTGACAGATGACCGCCGCTACAAGAACCAGCAGCTGGCGGGGCAACGAACCCACCCTGGAGCTGCGCCGCCCGGCTGAGCGTGCTCGTTTGGCTGCGGCGCTCGCTGAGCTGGATAAGCGGCTGCCTCTGGGCGCCGGCGAGCTTGAATCGGTAGATCCCTCGTCTCGGGGGGTGGTGGCGCGTGCGAGCCAATCCACTTCAGTGCAGATTTCGGCGGCCTTTGAGGCCGCCGCGACAGCCTTCGGACCCTGGGCCCGGATGCCTGTGGCTGACCGGGCGGCGGTGTTGGTCCGGGCCGCCGCGGAGTTGCGCGCGCGCCGCTACGAGCTGGCCGCGCTGGAGGTGCGCGAGTGCGCCAAGCCCTGGGTTGAGGCTGACGCGGACGTGTGTGAGGCGATCGACTTCTGTGAGTACTACGCGTGGTCTGTTCTTGGGGGCCCGCCCGAGCTGGTTCAGGTCCGTGGTGAGATGAACTCTTGGCATTTTCGGCCGCGCGGTGTGTGCGCGGTGATCGCGCCGTGGAACTTTCCGATCGCGATTGCGACCGGGATGTGCGCGGCCGCGCTGGTGACCGGCAACTGTGTGCTGTTCAAGCCGGCCGAGCAGGCGCCGGCCTGCGGGCAAGCCGTGTTTGACGCGTTTGTCGCCGGTGGTGTGCCGGACGGCGTGCTGTCGCTGCTGACCGGTGACGGAGCGGTCGGGGCCGCGCTGGTCGAACGGGCCGACACGGTCGCGTTCACGGGGTCCCTGGCGGTCGGGCAGGAGATCGCGGCGCGGGCCGGGCTTTCGCGGCTGGTGCTGGAGCTCGGCGGCAAGAACTGCGTGATCGTCGATGCCGACGCGGACCTGGACGTGGTCGTGCCCGCGGTGCTGGACTCGGCGTTCGGGTTCGCGGGGCAGAAGTGCTCGGCCGCGTCCCGGGTGCTGGTGCATGAGCGGGTCTATGAGGCGCTCGCTGCGCGGCTGCGCGGCGCTTTGGAGACGCTGGCGGTCGGTCCGGCCGCGGACTTCGGGGTTGACGTGCCCGCGGTGATCGAAGCGGCCGCAGTTGAACGGATCGAGGCGATGATCGCGGGTGGTTCGGTGCTGCGCGGCGACGCGGGACCGGGCGGCGGGTTCTACGTGGCGCCCGCGCTGGTGTTCGAACCCTCCTCGGAGCTGGCGGCGAACGAGGTGTTCGGGCCCGTTCTGAGCGTTGAGCCGGTGAGTTCTGTGGCGGCTGCCTGCGATGTGGTCGACTCGCTCGGCCAGGCCCTGACCGGTGGCCTGTTCAGCCGCAACCCGCGGGTGGTCGCGGAGGTGGCGGCGCGCACGCCGGTCGGCAACCTGTACGTGAACCGCGGGATCACCGGCGCGATGGTCGGCCGCCAGCCCTTTGGCGGCAACCGGTTGTCCGGGACGGGCGCCAAGGCCGGCGGGCCGACGTACCTAGCGCACTTCATGGACCCGGTCGTGGTGTGCGAGGACACGACCCGCCACGGGATCGAAACCTGAACTTTGGTGATCCGGTTCCGGCGTCCGGAACTCAACTACCAAAGTTCGTTGCGAAGCCCACGTTGGCGCTGTTCTCCAGCAGCCGCCGCACCAAATAGGCCATGCCCGCGACCATGTCCCCGACCGGCGAGTAGACCCGGCAGCGCAACCCCTCACGGGCCAACGCGCGCGCCAGCCCGTCGCCGAGCCCGCGCAGCACCTGATACTCGACATCGCCCGGCGCCAGCCCGGCCGTGCGCGCATAGGCCACGGCGTGCGCGATCGAATCGACGTTGTGGCTGCCGACCGCGGTGCGGACCAGCGGAAACGCGTCAAGCAGCAGCTCGCTGCAGGTCCGGAAGCACGCGTCGGTGTCGGCCTGGGACTCCCAGACGGGAACCGCCCAGCCGTGCTGGCAGGCGCTGATCAGCTCCTGGTCCCAGTAGGCGCCCTTCACCAGCCGGACCGTCAAGGGGGTCGTCCGCTCAGCGGCGCGCGCCCAGTCGAGGATCCGCTCGACGGTGGGCACGGCGTCACGCAGGTAGGCCTGTGCGACGACCCCGGCGGAGGGCCCGTCCCGGAACTCCGGCTCTGAGAGCAGCTCAAAGACCAGGCCCAGCACGGTCTCGCGCGAATCCAGGGACTCCATGTCGATGTGCAGGTGCGCGCCAAGGTCGCGGGCGCGCCGCAGCAGCGCGCGCAGCTGCGGCGCGGCGGCCGCCTGGCCGCGCGCTGGGGCCAGGGGCTTGA
>JAFMRN010000354.1 GCA_017354065.1 Solirubrobacterales bacterium | reverse complement strand
ACCCGCCGCTTCCCATTCATAGCTGCGCGTCTGGAACATCCGGTCGAGCGCCGCCGCGCGGCGGCTACGCCACCAGGTCCGCATCAGCCCGGCTGCCGCTCCCACGGTGCGACCGGCGGGTGCTGGGTCACGCGCCGGTGCGCGTTCGCCAGGGATCTGGCTACCGCGCGCAGCGCGTCAACCGCGGCCGGGCTCTCGCGCACGTACGCGGCGCTGCCGAGCTCGAGCACGCCCAGCGTCGCGTCGCCGTAGTGGACGGGGAGGAACACGACCGTGTACATCTCCTCCGCGCGCAGCGCGGCCATGTGCCAGTCCCCGTCCGCGCCGGGGTCCGTGACCCAGACGCTGTCCTTGGCGGTCGCGGCCGCACCGACGGCGGAGGCATCAGGGTGTAGCCGCGCCTGCCACATCGCGTTCTCAAGCCGGCTGAGATCGCGCTGGGGCGTGGTCCAGGCGGCCTGGCAGGCCCAGACTGAGACGTGCGGGTCAAGTACCCAGGCGACGACGCTGTCCCAGCGGCCCCCGGTCCCGATCAGCCGCACGGCCTCCCCGAAGACCCCGCGTGAGCTGACGGCTTGGCGCAGGCCCCGGTTCAGCTCGTCATGGGCGGCCTGGGTCCAGCCGGGCCGGCGCGGAGCGGGCTCCGATTCGGTTTCGGACTCGGGCGCCTCCTCCTCGGCCTCAAACACCGGCGCGGGCGCGCCGGGTTCGGATTCCTCTGGCGCCGGTTCCTCGATGGCCAGTGCCGGCGGAGCGCCGACACCGCGCGCCTCACGCAGCTCAGCCCCGAGGTGAACCACCAGGGCCTCAAGCTCGTTGACCCGGTCCTGTAGCTCGCGAACGCGCCGGTCGGCGTCGTCCGGAGCGGTGTCTGCTGGCTGATCGCTACCCGGTAGCGCGTGCGACAAGGGACATCTCCCCAGTGAGTGTTTGGCTGGTTGCCCCCGTGATATCGACCATGACTCGCTCGCCTGCGCTACCCAGTCCGTTGAAGTTCACGACCTTGTTGTGACGTGAACGGCCGCGCAGGCGTCCCGGATCCGTCCGTGACTCACCTTCTATCAAGACTTCCAGCGAACGTCCGACGAACCGTTGCGCGCGCTCATGCGCGCGGCGCTGGACGGCCTCCACCAGACGCTCCATCCGCGCCACGCCGACCTCGTGTGGCACCTGGTTCGGCAGCTCGGCGGCGTCGGTCTCCCGCCGCGGTGAGTAGATGAAGGTGAACGCCTGGTCGTAGCCGACCTCCTCCACTACCTCCAGGGTCTGCTCGAAGTCGGCCTCGGTCTCACCGGGGAAGCCGACGATGATGTCCGTGGTCAGCCCGCAGTCGGGCACGTGCTCGCGGATCATCGCGACCCGGTCCATGTAGCGCTCGCGCGTGTAGGTGCGACGCATCGCCTTGAGGATCGGGCTCGATCCCGACTGCAACGGCAGGTGGATGTGCTCACACAGGCTCGGCAGCTGCGCGTGGGCGAGGATCACGTCTTCGCGCATGTCCTTGGGGTGCGGGCTGGTGTAGCGGATCCGCTCGATCCCGTCGATCGCGTCGATCCGCGCCAGCAGCTCCGCGAAGGTGATGCGGGTCTCCTTTGGCAGATCACGGCCGTAGGAGTTGACGTTCTGGCCGAGCAGCGTCACCTCGGACACGCCGTCCTCGGCCAGGCGGGTCACCTCGTCCACGAGCGACTGGGGGTCGCGGCTGACCTCGCGCCCGCGGGTCGAGGGGACGATGCAGTAGGAGCACTTCATGTTGCAGCCGACGCTGATCTGAACCCAGCCCTGGAAGTCGCGGGCGCGCTTGGCCGGCAGCTCCCCGGTGAAGCCCTCGAACTCGAAGTAGCCCTGCGCGCTGAGTGAGTCGCTGTTGAGGAACTCGGCCAGCTTGTGCACCTGCCCGGGCCCGAACGCGACGTCCACGTAGGGAAAGCGCTGGAAGACCTCGTCCTTGACCGACTGGGCCCAGCAGCCGCCGACGCCGATCACGGTCTCGGGTGAGCGGCGCTTGACCCCCTTCGCCTCCTGCAGGTGCGCGATGAACCGCTCATCCGCCTTCTCACGGATCGAGCAGGTGTTGAACAGGATCAGGTCGGCTTCGGTACGACTGTCCGCTTCCTGATACCCGAGCGACTCCAGCATGCCCTTCATGCGCTCGGAGTCGTGCTCGTTCATCTGGCACCCGAACGTCGTTAAGTGATAGGCGGGCATCGCCCGCAAGGTTAGCGGCGCAGCGGCAGCCGGACGACTGTCTGCGAGCGTCTCATACATCTGGCTACGGTCGCGATACCACCGCCTCAGTCCGCAGCTGAGCCCCGCCGCCAGGCCCGCACGGCATCACCCGCCACGTCACTCTCATACCCCTTGCGA
>JAFMRN010000137.1 GCA_017354065.1 Solirubrobacterales bacterium | reverse complement strand
CCCCGGTCCCGGACGCGTCAGGCCCGGGACCGAGATGACGCAAGTGGCTGTGTTAGGAGGCCTTGGAGAACCGCTCGGCTACCACGTCCCAGTTGATCACGTTCCACACCGCGTCCAGGTAATCCGGGCGGCGGTTCTGGAACTTGAGGTAGTAGGCGTGCTCCCAGACGTCGACACCCAGGAGGGGGGTCTTGCCCTCAGAGATCGGGTTGTCCTGGTTGGCCGTGGAAGTGATGGCGAGGCCGTTGCCGTCATGGACGAGCCAAGCCCAGCCGGAGCCGAAACGGCCGAGGCCGGCGGCCTTGAACTGTGCCTGGAACTCAGAGAAGGAACCGAAGGCCTTATTGATCGCCTCGGCGAGCGGGCCGCTCGGCTCGCCGCCCTTGCCCGGGGCCAGCTGCTCCCACCACAGGGTGTGGTTGTAGTGGCCGCCGGCGTTGTTGCGGACGGGGCCCTGCTTGTCAGCCGGAAGGTCGTTGAGCTTGGTCAGCAGCTGCTCGACGGGAGTGTCGGCCCACTGGGTGCCCTCCAGCGCCGCGTTGGCGTTGTTGACGTACGTCTGGTGATGCTTGTCGTGGTGGATCTCCTGCGTCTGGGCATCCAGATGCGGTTCCAGGGCGTTGGCGGCCCAGGGAAGCGGCGGGAGGGTGAAAGCCATGCTGATCTCCTTGGTCAGTGGGTAGAAATTCCCTTTTATCAGTTCCGGATTCGCTGCTACTTGAAACCGACGCGAGCGTGGGGAGACCGACGGCACGGGTACGCTTGGGTCGCAGATGACGAGGCTCTCCCAATACCTGCTGCCGACAGAGCGCGAAGCCCCGGCTGATGCGGAGGCGCTCAGCCACAAGCTGATGGTGCGAGCCGGGCTTGTGCGCCAGGTCGGCACGGGCCTGTGGACCTGGCTGCCGGCCGGCTTGCGCGTACACCAGAAGATCGTGCAGATCATCCGCGAGGAGATGAACGCGCTCGGCGGTCACGAGCTGCTGATGCCGATGATTCAGCCCGCTGAGCCGTGGCGTAAGTCGGGGCGTTATGAGATCGATGAGCTGTTCAAGCTGGTCGACCGCAAGGAGACCGAGCTCGTGCTGGGTCTGTCCGGTGAGGAAGTTGTGACGACGCACGCGGCTTCAATGATCCGCTCCTACCGTGACCTGCCGCTGACGCTGTACCAGTTCCAGGTCAAGGGCCGGGATGAACCGCGTCCGCGTGCCGGCATTCTTCGCACGCGCGAGTTCCTGATGAAGGACTCCTACAGCTTCGACCGGGACGCTGACGCGGTTGACGCGTCATACCGGCGCCACGCGGACGCCTACGCGAAGATGTATGACCGCTGCGGCTTGCGCTGGTATCTGGTCGACGCCGACGTCGGGTACATGGGCGGCCGCGAATCGGGTGAGTTCATGGCCCCCTGTCCGGCCGGCGAGGATGACATCGTGCTGGGTGCCAACGGGTACGCAGCCAACCTCGAGGTCGCGTCGGCCGAGCCGGCGCCCGTCACGTTGCCGCCATCCGGGGACGCGCCCGAAGAGGTGCATACGCCCGGCACCAACACGATCGAGTCGCTGGCCGAGTTCTTGGGGCTGCCACAGGGTGCGTTGAGCAAGGCGTTTCCGGTCGTCAGGCAGGGAGACGATGAGGAGCTGGTGTTGCTGCTGTTGCGCGGCGACCATCGCGTCTCGGAGGTCAAGCTCCGGACCGTCCTGGGTGCCGGTTTCCGTCAGGCGTCCGCGAGCGAGATTGAGGACAAGATCGGGCCACCCGGATTCCTCGGACCCGTTGGGATGCGCGACTCGCAGGTGCGCGTGCTGGTCGACCAAGGGATGCTCGCGAACGAGGGCGGGTATGTGGCCGGGGCCAACCGCACCGATCACCACCTTCGCGGCGTCCAGGCTGGACGGGACTTCACATATGAGGCGGTCGATGTTCGCCAGGTCGGCCCGGGTGACACCGTCGGCGGTGAGCCGATCCAGATCGAACCCGCGATTGAGATCGGCAACATCTTCAAGCTCGACACGCGCTACAGCGCGAAGCTCGGGGCCCGGTATCTAGACCCGGACGGCAAGAGCCAGGATCTCTGGATGGGCTGCTACGGGATAGGGCCCGCCCGCATCGCCGCGGCCGCAGTGGAGCAGTTCGCGGATGAGAAGGGGATCAGCTGGCCGCGGGCGATAGCTCCCTTTGATGTGCACCTGGTGACGCTCGGCAAGCCAGGTAGCGATGAGCGCGAACTGTCTGAGCGTCTGTACGCCGAGCTGACCGCGAGTGGGCTGGACACGATCTATGACGATCGCGATGCCGGTCCCGGGGAGAAGTTCGCTGACGCGGAGCTGTTGGGCGTCCCGCTGCGCGTCACCGTAGGACGCCGCAGCATCGCGGCGGGCGAGCTTGAGGTCCAGATCCGCCGTGGCGCAGTTGCACAGGCCGTCCCCCTCGACGGGGCCGTCGAGGCGATCGTCAAGCTGTGGCGGACCCTCCCCTGAGCGACGGTCCTCGCCGCCGCGCCAAAGATGCGCGCGAGCGCGCCAATGAGCGCGCCAAAGAAGCGCGCGAGCGTGTCGATGAACGCGTCACGGAAGCGCGCGAGCGTGCGCGGGATCTGCGCGCCAAGACCAAGGCACGGCTGTTTGGCCTCGATCGCTCCGGACCGCCGCCGGCGCCGACGCGACCCGGTCAGCCGCTGAACCCGTGGACCCTGCCGAACGCGATTGGCTACGCGCGTCTCGCGCTGATCCCGCTGTTCTTGATCGTCGCGTTCTCAAGCCGCGACGGTAAATCCACACTCGCCGTGGTGTTGTTCGCGGTGATCGGCTGGACCGACTACCTGGATGGGTTCGTCGCGCGGCTGACCGGGCAGTTCAGTCGCCTGGGGACACTGCTGGACCCGGCCGTCGACCGCCTGCTGGTGATCTCGGGCATGGCGGTCTCATGGCGCTTCAACCTGCTCCCGCACTGGGTCCTCTGGATCGTCATTGCGCGTGAGCTGTTCATGCTCGGGATCAGCCGGTATGCGATCTATCGCGGCGTGGAGATCAAGATCAACTGGCCGGGGCGTCTTGCGGTGCCCCCGATTCTGGGTGCGCCGTTCTTCGCGATGGCGGGCGTGCACGAGCTGGCCGTGGTGCTCCTCTATGTCGGTACAGCGCTTGCGCTGGCCGCCACCGCGCTGTACCTGTGGACCGGGCGGCGCGACGTTCGGACCCGACCCTCAAGTTGAGCTTGACCCTAGCCGCTGAGCAGGGATATACTCCGCAGCCCTGCATTTCGACCGCACCGATGGGGGTTGCACCGCAGCATGGACACGTTCCCGGATCTAGGCTCACTCACCGATCAGGAGCTGAAGGATCTCATCAAGGAGCTGACCACCCAGGAGGTCGAGATCTCTTACCAGCGGCGGATCCTGCACGGGAAGATCGACATCCTGCGTGCCGAGCTCGTCAACCGTCTGCGCACCAAGGACCAGAGTGGCGAGCTGGTCATCTCAGGCGCCGATGTGGAACAGCTGACGCAGATCCTCGCCGGACGCGCACCATCGACCGGACCAGTGGGCCAGCGCTCTGAGAGCGCGGGCTGAGCGGATATTGATATGCCCCTGCACTGCACTGAATGTGGCTTCTCGAACGTCGAGGGCGCCAACTACTGCCAGCGTTGCGGCGCGTTCCTAGCGGACGCGGACGGCACTGTCGGCGCGGCCACCGCGAGCTTCCGCGTGGGTGAGACGGGGGAGTTCGGCGAGCTGCCCGACGTCACCCCGGGTGACGGCGCGACGCTGGTGATCCGCGCCGGCGGTGGGCGCGCCGGCGAGAGCTTCAACCTGGTGGGCGACCGGGTGACCGTCGGACGACGCCCGGACAGCGAAGTCTTCCTGGACGACGTGACCGTCTCACGTGATCACGCGGTGATAGTGCGGCGCGGGGTCGAGTTCTACCTGGATGACTGCGGGTCGCTGAACGGCACCTACGTCAACCGGCGCCGGATCGAGTCACATCGCCTCGAGGACGGGGACGAGCTGCAGATCGGCAAATACAAGCTTGCGTTCCTGCATCACTGACCATGAGTGAGATTGACCAACACTCCGCTGACGGACAGGACCTGGCCGCCGCCGGTGCTGGGACCAACGGAGCTGAGGAGATGCTTGCTGGAACCGCACGCCCGCGCCAGAAGGCAGTCACCATCGGTGCGGTGTGCAAGGCGCTGGAACAGGAGTTCCCGGACGTCTCGATCTCCAAGATCCGCTACCTGGAGGATCAGAAGCTGCTCAACCCCCGGCGGACTCAAGGTGGCTACCGCCTCTACACCCAGGACGACATCCAGCGGCTGCGGACGATCCTGCGGCTCCAGCGTGACGAGTTCCTCCCGCTGCGTGTGATCCGCCAGGAGCTGGCCGGTGGGCGCTCCGACGGTGACCTGGCGTCGAGCTCCGGCTCCGGCTCCGATCAGCGGACACGGCGGCGCGGATCCTTCAGCGCTACGTCTTCAGGGGCGATGTACTCGCTGGAGGACGTCCTGGAGGAGACGAGCGCCGAGCCCGCGCTGGTCAACGAACTGGTCGACTTCGGCGTGATCAAGGGCGAGACCCGCAGCGGCAAGCGCTACTTCGACGACACCGAGCGAGAGATCGTGCGCGCCGTCTCCGAGCTGGCCCGCTACGGGGTCGGAGGACGCAACCTCCGGGTCTTCAGGACATCCGCTGACCGTGAGGCCCAACTGCTACAGAGCATCCTCGCCCCGGCGTTGCGCTCACGCAACCCAGAGCGGCGCAAGGAGGCGATCGAGGCCCTGGAGAACCTGGCGTCGGTCACCTCGCACCTGAAGCATCTGCTGTTGATCCGGGATCTGCGCCGGATCGCCACCTGACCGGCCCCAACCTGGGACACTGCCGCGCATGGCGAACCCCGAGGCCGCGCTGGACCTGCGTCACTTTGTCCGCGACATCCCCGACTTCCCGAAGCCGGGGATCGTGTACCGCGACATTACGCCGCTGCTGTTGGATGCCGAGGCATTGAACGCGGCGGTGGTGCGGCTGGCTCAGATCGCGCGTGGGGTGGATGTGGACCTGGTGGTGGCGGCCGAGGCCCGTGGCTTCCTACTCGGCGGCGCGCTTGCCCGTGCGCTCGGCGCCGGCTTTGTGCCGGCGCGCAAGCCGGGGAAGCTGCCCGCGGAGACGGTGCGGGCGGAGTACGTGCTCGAGTACGGTGTGGACGCGCTGGAGATGCATTCCGACGCGCTGGCCGGCGGGGCCCGCGTGCTGATCCACGATGACCTGCTCGCGACCGGCGGCACCGCAAAAGCGCTTGGAGATCTCGTGACACGCGCCGGGGGTGAGGTGATCGGCTTTGCGTTCCTGGTCGAGCTGAAAGCGCTTGGGGGACGCCGGAAACTCGAGCCAACGCCCGTCCGCGCCCTGATCGAATACGACTGAACCAGCCCAGCCGTGGGGATGGTGAAGCGCACAAAGACGGTTCCGGCCTCAGCCGAGGCTGTGTGGGCGGTAGTGGCCGACCCGCAGCGACTGCCCGAATGGTTCCCGCGCGTGAAGCGCGTGGAGGGGATCAGCGAGACCGGCTTCACGGAGGTGCTCTACACGCGGAAGGGGCGGCCCGTGAGGATCGATCAGCACTACAACGAGGTGGAGCCGGGTCAGATCCTCGGCTGGGAGCAGGAGATATCGGGAACCCAGTTTGAGGCGCTGCTATCGCTGTGGCGGACCCGAGTGTCCCTGGAGCCCGACGGTGCACAGACGCGTGTCTGCATCGAGGAGGAGCAGCGCTTCCGCGGTAACTTCGGTCTGGGGTCGATGTTCCAGCGGCGCGCCGCGGTGCGCCGAATCGAGGGCGCGCTGCGCGGCTTGGCCGACCTGTTCTAGGTGTGGAAGTTGCCCTTCAGGAAGATCTTCCCGGGCGCGGACGGGGACTGGGTCGTCTCCTTGGTCAACAGCACCTGGTTGTAGCTGGAAGCGTTGGCGGGCAAGGCGGAGGACATGCTGAGCTGGCCTTGCACCGCGACCATCTGCGAGTCGAACCCGAGCAGGTGTGAGGCCTTGGTGTTGGTGTTGTACAGCCACACGGCGTAGGTGCCCGGGTTGGCTGCGGCCAGGTCGTGTCCGGTCAGGTCGAGCTGGCGTGAGCGCGGGTTGTCCTTGCTTCCCAGAACTCGGGCAGTTCCCGCCTGTGCGCCGCTCGGGGACTGGAGCGGCAGGCTCGCCTCCGTGGTCAGCTTGGTGCCCTGCTTGTTCTTGGAGCCGGATGTAGCGATCAGCACCACCACCGCGGCGATCACGATCAGGGCCAGGAGCGCCAGCGCGGTCCACAGAACGCGCCGTGAGGGGCCCGCTGCTTTGGCTTCCGATGTGCCTGTGCGCGCGCTGGTGGCTGACTCGGCCGTGGGCTGGGCCGTCGGTCGCTGAGCCGGAGGAGCCGTGGCAGCGGCGGGCTGTGCCGCGGCGCCAGCAGCCGGCTCGCCCCCGTTCACATTGCCGGCGGGCGCCGGCACCCGTTGGAGCGGCCCGTTGCTGACCTGAGCCAGCTGCGACGCTGCCGTGCTGGC
>JAFMRN010000353.1 GCA_017354065.1 Solirubrobacterales bacterium | reverse complement strand
ACGCAAATCAGCTCCGGCTCAGGCGTCGGCAGCAGTGGCTCGAGCTCGGGCAGCGGGCCGATGCTGACACCCGTCGGCGTGGTGGATCGCAACGGCTCGACCTCCCACAGGCCGTCACGGCTTGAGGCGTAGAGCGCGACGCTGCCGGCACCGGACGGGTTCAGCTCTTCTCTGAGCTGCCGGCCGATCCGATCCAGATCCTCGCCCAGCGCCATCCGGTCCTCACGCGTCAGGTCGGTTGCGTCGAGCTGCCGGCCTCCCGTGTCCAGCAGCGCCGTTATCTCGGTCTCGCGGGCCGGGGCGGTGCCAAAGCGTTCAGGATCGAGGTTCAGGAACGCGCTGACCACCGGGTGCTCGTATTCGCGTGCGGCGAGCTTGCGTAGCGTCTTGTCGCTGTCTGCGATCAGGGTTTTGTGCGGGTGTGTACTCATGCGGCGGTGTGCTTGAGGTCGCGGTCGAAATGCCGGCGTTTGGCCATGGCTATTGAGAATTCCCTGGCGAACTGATCCAGCCCGTCCGGGTCCAGGTCGGCAAGCGTCACCACACCGGCGTGGTTGGACAGCCCCCGGTCCGCGCGCTCGACGCCGGGGGCCAGGGAGCTGCGCAAAACCTCCACGCCATGACCCAGCGCGCCGACCGGCTTCGCGTGGCGAAGCGCTTCGGCGACGAACTGGCGGGCATGGTCATTGGCGGCGAGCTCGGCCGCCGGTTGCTGACCATCAGCCACAAGCACCGCGTCAAATTGCACGGACTTCACGCTTGTCAGCGGCCAGTCAACCGCCAGGCCACCCTTGAGTTTGCCGCCGCGCGGCGCCACTACCTCGGTCACGACCCCCTCCTGGCTGAGGTACTTCAGCACGCTCAGGACCGCCGGGGTGTCGGCGCCGTCGGCTGCCAGCACAGCGAGCTTCTGGGTCGCCACGCTGCTCGGCTGGGTGCTGATTGACAGCGCCGGTGAGCCGAACTGGTGGGGGTTCGCGGGAGTCGTCTCCGGCGTGGGCAGGCCCAGCGCGACGGCGACCTGGCCTGCTAGTTGGGTGTCCACCTGCCCGAGGTTTTCCAGCACACGTTTGCGGATCTCGACGCGGGAGACCTTGCTTAGCTCGAAGCTAAAGGCGTCGACTATGTGCTCGCGTTCCCAGCTGCTCATCGAGTTCCAGAACAGCCGCGCCTGGCCGTAGAAATCCCTGAAGCTCTCAGAGCGCTGGCGGATCTTCTGACCGTCCACTCGCTCGGCGTGATGGCGGTAGGCGTCCTCGTCGCCGGAGGCTAGTGCCGGGCAGCCGCCGCCGATCGTGTTGGGGTGGTAGGAGACCTCGGAGGTGTGCAGCCGCTGCTGTCCATAGCCGTCGCGCTGATGGTGGTGGGGCTCCGCCAGCGGACGGTTGACCGGCAACTGCGCGAAGTTCGGGCCACCAAGGCGGATAAGCTGCGTGTCCAGGTAGGAGAAGTTCCGGGCTTGGAGTAGCGGGTCGTTGCTGAAGTCAATTCCGGGGACCACGTTTGCGGTGTGGAAAGCGACCTGCTCGGTCTCGGCAAAGAAGTTGTCGGGGTTGCGGTTCAGCTGCATCCGGCCGATCACCGTGAGCGGCACCTCTTCCTCGGGTACAAGCTTCGTCGGATCGAGCAGGTCGAAGTTGAAGTCGTGTTCGCGCTCCTCGGGGATCAGCTGCAGCGCCAGGTCCCATTCGGGGTAACGGCCGGCCTCAATCGAGTCCCACAGGTCGCGACGGTTGAAGTCAGGGTCGGTACCCATGAGCTTCTGTGCCTCATCCCAGACCAGGGAGTGTGTGCCGAGCGTCGGGCGCCAGTGGAATTTCACAAACGTGCCCTTGCCCTCGGCGTTGACCAGCCGGAAGGTGTGGACACCGAAGCCCTGCATCGTGCGGTAACTGGCGGGCAGCGCCCGGTCTGACATCAGCCACATCATCATGTGCATCGTCTCTGGCTGGAGCGCCACGAAATCCCATAGCGTGTCGTGTGCGGATGCAGCTTGGGGGATCTCGTTGCGCGGCTCAGGTTTCACCGCGTGAACGAAGTCGGGGAACTTGATCCCGTCCTGGATGAAGAACACCGGCATGTTGTTGCCAACCAGGTCATAGTTGCCCTCACGCGTATAGAACTTGGTCGCGAAGCCGCGGACATCACGCGGTGTGTCAGCCGATCCGCGCGAGCCGGCGACGGTCGAGAAGCGGACGAACACAGGCGTCTCGAGCCCCTCCTCAGACAGGAAATCCGCGCGAGTCAGCTCCCTCAACGACTTCAGGCAGGTGAACGTGCCATACGCGCCCGCGCCGCGCGCGTGAACAACGCGCTCTGGAATGCGTTCGTGATCAAAGGCGGTCAGCTTCTCCCGGAAATGGAAGTCCTCGAGCAGTGTTGGCC
>JAFMRN010000136.1 GCA_017354065.1 Solirubrobacterales bacterium | reverse complement strand
CCAGCAGGCGCAATACGGCGCCCGCAGCCGCTGCGGCCCCACGCCCGGACCGTGGCCAGGCCGCGCCGCAGAAGCGGCGCAAAAAGAGCTCGATCTTCCGGGGGCTGCTGCTTGGCGTGATCCTGGCGCTGATCCTCGTGGCGGTGATCGTGTTTGTCGCGCTTGAGCTGATCTCGAGCAGCGGCAACTCGCTCGTGCACTACAAGCAGATTGTCGCGAGCCACGCTCAAGCCGCGATACAACAGATTCAGTCGTTTATCGACCAAAACACGCTGAAGAAGTAGCATCGGTGTGGGTAGCGGGCTGCTCGCCCGGCGATGCTGCGGTCGAGGCCGCAACGTCCGCTTGGTTTGTGCCGCTCACGGCGAGTACCCACAGAATGGGCTGAGCCTAGAGAAGAAGCCTTGCGTCGTCGCGACTATCCGGTCTGTGCGGTCTGTGCGATCTACTGCTGGCAGTACCCCTGGGCCTCGGGATTCCCCCAAACGCCCCGTGGTCCTAGCCTCCTAGTCGGATCCGACGAGTTACCTCTGGGCGTCGACCGGCTCCACAGCTTCGGCCGCATCCGGGCGGCAACGGCGCGGCGTCGGACGGTTTGCACCGGGTGTCGCTTGCGATTGCTGCGCGCACGTCCGCCATCAGGGAACTGATAACCCGAGACTCTGCAGCCCGACGAGTGCCCGCGCTGTCCCACGAGCGTCGGGATCAAGCGACGCGAACGGGATGTCGCCTCAACCAGAAAGGCTGGTGGGCGATTGGAAGCTGAAGTTTCGAGGTCCCCGACTTGATCCGCTACTCGCTGCCTGGTACAAGATGATAAGGGGAAGTATCAAGCATGCTGTTCGACTCATTGGGGGAATCGAAACGTGTCAGAACGTCAAAAGGTGTTCTGCGAGCCCGTCCGGCCGGTTACAAGGGGCGGATACGCGGGGAGCAGACACCGAACTGTCAAGCGGCTTGTTGCGCTGAGCTGCCTGTTGGCCACGACCCTGGTGTTCGGCGTCTGCGCAAGCGGCGCCGCAGCGTCAGGGGAGGATCCCTGGGTTTCTTGTTGGGTGGCGCCTAACGATGCGTGCTGGGGGTTCACACACCACTTGGCCACGGTGTATGGGACTTACCAGGGGGCGAATCCCTTGTGGATTGAGGTAGCCGCATGGTGCAATGACCCTGCCGGGTGTGCTCGCGACATTGAGTTCCGGGGGTATGCGCATGCGAATACGACAGCAGTAGGCGGCTGTTTGAAGAACGGGTGTGGAGACGCCACACGCCTGTATCGGGAGGTTGTTTTCAACGAAGGCCCGGACGCACACACTCTATGGATAACTGGAGGTTGGTAATGCGGAAGCGGTTCTTGATTTCGATCGCAGTCGTGACAGTTGCCACCTCGGCAAGCGTTGGTGGGATAGCCCTTGCCGCGACGGGTCGGCACGCAGGCAGACTCCGATCGCAGCACCTGTCGGCTCCGGCGCTACGGCCCTCCAGTTCTCTGCGATCACGCACCAGGGCGGTTAGCCCGGCGATCCGCGCGCACGTCGGACTGTTTCGTGGCCCGGCCCTCTCACAGAGCACATACCACCGCGCCCATGATCAGGCGCCTGTCGAACCGTCTGCAGTGTCGGCGGTTGCGCGCATGACGCCTCAGGCGGGTATGAATCCGGCCCTGGCACGATCGGCGGTGAGCAACGGCCAACAGGTGAGTATCGCTCCAGCGGGGACAGGTGCCTGTGTGGTCGGCCCTGGTTCCTTTGCCTGTGGTTCGGCGGACGCCTTCTCGGCACCGAACGCCACGGGTTTGATTGTTGCCGGAGAGAACGAGAGCACACCTGCCAACCAGGTTGACATCGACGGTGCGGTGCCAGACGGGATTGTGTCCGTGACCGTGTCAACGGCGTCTGGCAACGCCACACTGCCAGTTGTCAACAACGTGTACGCAGGTTACGTGACGGGGACCACACTCACCAAGGCGATCGCCACGACTAACTCAGGCAGCCAAATACCTATATATCCCAAGAGCAGCTAGCGGTCTGCGTGTCTCCACAAGCTGGCAGTCGGCTTTGAGTCGGCTGCCAGTACTGGTTCGTTGCCTCTTCGGAGGCGACGCCTTATGAGTTGAAATCCGGTCAGCTCATATTGCAGCTGTGTGCTACGGCCGTGGCATGTGACCACTGAGCAACTGGTGGGAGCGGGCGGCGAGCGTGTCGCTGGCGATCGCGGCGCGCAGGTCGGCCATCAGCCGGCTGACGTAGGCCAGGTTGTGGATTGTCAGCAGCCGCGGGCCGGTGGTCTCGCCTGAGCGTGCGCAGTAGTGCAGGTAGCCGCGCGTGAAGCCGGCGCTGCAGGCGGGGCAGGGGCAGCCCTCCATGATCGGTTCCTGGGAGGCCTTGAACCGTGCCTTGGCCAGGTCGACGCGCCAGCGGTTCTCGGGGTCGGGGACGACCGCCACGCCGTGGCGGGCGAGCCGGGTCGGCATCGCACAGTCGAACGTGTCGATTCCCAGCCCGACGCCGATGATCAGGTCGTCTATGTCGCCTATGCCGAGCAGGTGGCGCGGCTTGTGCGCCGCGTGACGGTCCAGCTCGCGCGTGCTCCAGCCGACGACCTCATGCATCTGGGGCTTGTCCTGGCCCAGTGAGCCGCCGATCGCTACGCCGCCCGCGGCGCTGGCGGCGACAGTCTGGGCCGATTCGGCCCGCAGGTCGGGCTCCACGCCGCCCTGGACGATGCCGTAGACCAGCTGGTCCGGCGGTGCGTTGGTCTGATGCCAGGCCAGGCAGCGTGCGAGCCAGCGGTGCGTGCGCTCGGTCGAGGCTGCCGTGTAGCTGCGCGTGACGTGAAAGGGGGTGCACTCATCGAAGGCCAGCGCGATGTCGCTGTTCAGGCGCGCCTGCACCGACATCGAGGTCTCGGGGCTCATGAAGTACAAGCTGCCGTCGATGTAGGAGCGGAACCGGACGCCCTCCTCATCGATCCCGAGGATCGCCCCGGAAGACTCGTTGCCGCCACCCTTTCCGCTTCTGGAGCGGCCCTTGATCTCGTCCGCCACGGAGCCGTGGCCCATGGAAAACACCTGGAAACCGCCGGAGTCCGTGATGATCGGTGCGGGCCAGCGCATGAACTCGTGGAGGCCGCCGAAGCTCGCGACCAGGTCGGGCCCGGGGGATAGGAAGAGGTGGAAGGTGTTGCCCAGCACCATCTCGTAGCCGAGCGCCTGGACGTCGCGCGGCTCCAGTGTCTTGACCGACCCGCGCGTCGCCAGCGGCACGAACGCGGGGGTTCGCACGGTGCCGTGCTTCAGCGCTAGCGTGCCGGCGCGCGCCTGGGAGCCGCTGGCGTGGTGGTGGATCTCGAACCGGGGTGCTGGCACCCGGCCAGTTTGGCGCGAGCTAGTTACAAACGGTGCAACGGCCCTGGGCACAACCGCACTCAGGCACGTTGACCACGACCTTGACCGGGCCCCACATGCGCAACCAGCCGCGCGCGACCGGTTCTGAGCGGTCGGTGTGGCCGCCTGGCCAGCAGGTCCGCATCAGCCGGTCGGCGAGGATCGCCGACTCGCGGCCGGGCCGGTCGGCGGCGCGGATGTGGACCTCGATCGCTTCCTGCATTTCGGGCTCTTCCTGCATGCATGAGATACGCCGGGGAACACGCTGGGTCACAGCGTGTGTGAGCGATGGCGCACAAGGCGCCATCGCCTTACCAAGCTTGCGAGTTACCGCAGTGCGGGCAGTCGACCGAGGTCAGCACCTGGGCCTGGAACACGAACCCGCAGCTGCAGGTGTAGACGGCGCTGTCGAGCTGGTCCTCAAGCTCGGGTGAGGCCGGGTCGCCGTTCGGCGGGGAGCTCGGCGCCTGTTGGGGCGCGGTTCTACGCGCGGCCCGCACCTGGGGCAGGACGGAGGCTCGGTTTCGACCGCGGAAGGGGGTCTTGAGGAGCTTCTCTGTGGCGAGGTTCCGTGCCGGCACGTTCATCCTTACTAACGGCAGTTGCCCAAGTTGGTTTCTCGCCGCAAGGTCTATCTCCCCCCTGCTAACGTGACGCTAACACACCAAAAAGATGGTAGAGCGTGCTAGCCGAGGTTCGGAGCGGCGCTCTGCGACAATGCTCGCTCGTATGGACCCCAGTCGTAAGCGCGCGATCCGCCTCACGGTCGCACTCAGCGTCGCCGTATTGCTAGCCGCGGCGCTTGTCTACGTGAGTTTCAACTCAGGCCGCGATGAGCTGACCGCGGCACAGTTGTTGGCCAAGGCACAGCCTGGGGGCCAGTACATCCTCGCCGGCACCGTGCAGGACGGCTCGGTCCAGCACGTCGGCCAGACCTTGCACTTCCGTGTGCTCGCCCCGAACCGCAAGACCTCCGTTCCGGTCAGCTACACCGGGGTCGTGCCCGACCCGTTCGCGGAGGGCCGCGCGGTGATGGTGAACGTGACCGACCACAGCGGCAGCTTCGTCGGGCAGCAGAACTCGCTCAGCACCAAGTGCCCGTCCAAGTACCAGGCAGCCTCAGGGGCGAAGGCAAGCTGATGACTCCGCGCCGCGCGCGGAGCGCAGAGCAGCAAGGGGAGGCGCGCTGATGGCGACGCTCGGGCACGCGATCCTGATCATCGGCCTGGTCGTCTGCGTGTACGGCACCGGCGCGTCGCTGTACGGCGTCCGCACCGGACGTGAGGACTGGGTGATCTCCGGGCGCCGCGCGGTCTACGCGCTGGCGGGCCTGATGCTGATCGCCTTTGTGGTGCTGGAGGACGCCTTCATCTCCAACGACTTCAGCTTCAAGGTGGTCGCCAGCTCGTCATCCTCGACGATCCCGCTGGGCTACCGGATGGCGGCTCCCTGGTCCTCGCAGCAGGGCTCCCTGCTGCTGTGGGTCACGCTGCTGTCGATCTGGTCGAGCGTGGTCCTGTTCCTGACCCGCCGGCGGATGCGCGAGATCGCGCCGTACGCGACCGCGGTGCTGCTCGGACTGGCCACGTTCTTTGACGCGCTGGCCGTGTTCGCCGCCAACCCGTTTGACACCTCGCCCGCCTCACAGGTGCCCACGCAGGGCAACGGGCTGGATCCGCTGCTGATGCACGCGTCGATGATGATCCACCCGCCGATGCTGTACACGGGGTACACGCTGATGGCGATCCCGTTCGCGTTCGGTATCGGCGCGCTGCTGTCCGGGCGGCTGGGCTCGGAATGGATCCGGGACACGCGCCGCTTTGCGCTGGCGGCCTGGATCGCGCTGGGCTGCGGGATCATCCTCGGCGCGCGCTGGTCATACACCGAGCTCGGCTGGGGCGGCTACTGGGGCTGGGATGCTGTTGAGAACGCGGCGCTGATGCCCTGGCTGGTCTGCACCGCCTTCATCCACTCCGTCCAGATCCAGGAGAAACGCGGGATGATGAAGGTCTGGAACGTCAGCCTCGTGCTGCTGTCCGGGGTGCTGACGATCTTCGGCACGTTCCTGGTGCGCTCCGGGGTCCTGGATTCGATCCATGCCTTTGGCGCCTCGACGCTGGGGGTCCCGTTCATGGCGCTGCTGGGGGTGATGCTGTTCGGCGGCATCGGGCTGGTGCTCTGGCGCCGTGAGGGTTTGGCCTCCGAGCATCGCCTTGACTCGCTGCTGTCACGTGAGGCGATGTTCCTGTTCCAGAACTTCGTGTTGGTGGCGATGGTGTTCGTGATCTTCTGGCTGACGGTGCTGCCGCTCGTGTCCAAGGCCCTGACCGGGACCTCGCACGCGGCGGGCCCGCCGATGTTCGCGACGTTCGTCGTGCCGCTGGCGATGGTTCTGGTGCTGTTGACCGGAATCGGCCCGATGATCTCCTGGCGGCGGGCGACGCTGTCCAACCTCCGGGCGAACTTCACGGTTCCGATCGCGGCGGCGTTCGTGACGATCCTGGTGGTGGCGCTCCTGTTCGGCGCCGCGAGCAAGCCCCTGGCGCTGTTGATGTTCGGTCTCGCGGCGTTTGTGATCGCCGGCGTGCTCCAGGAGGTCGTCCGGGGCACAAGCGCGCGCCGGGCGCTGACCGATGAGTCCCATCTGGCCGCGCTGGGAGCGCTGTTCCAGCGCAACCGGCGCCGTTATGGGGGCTACACGGTGCACCTCGGCTTCGCCGTGATGATGATCGGCGTCGCGGCCTCATCTTCGTTCCAGCACCAGGACACGGTGACGATGAAGCCGGGGCAGAGCACCAGCGTAAACGGCTATCGCTTCGCCTACGTGAAGCCGACAGAGTCCGCAACAGCGGAGAAGATCGGGCTTGGCGCCGAGCTGAACGTGACCAAGAACGGCAAGCACGTGGCGACGCTGAACACCCAGCGCGGGATCTACCCCAACCGCGCCAACTCCATGAGCGACGGGATGGTCGGCCAGTTCTTCGATACCTCCAACGCCGACACCTCGGTCGGCCTGGACGCCGGGCCTTTCCGCGATATCTGGAGCGTCGTCCAGGCCGGACCTACACCGTCCATGACCCGCGACATCAACCAGGGCAACAAGCTGTTGTTCGGGGTGCTGCAGGCGATCCTCGCCAAGACCAAGGGCCAGAGCCCGGCCGCGCAGAACAACGCGATCAACAACGACCCGGTGCTGGGCCATGCGACG
>JAFMRN010000022.1:13547-15573 GCA_017354065.1 Solirubrobacterales bacterium | reverse complement strand
GCCGCCAACCTCGGCGCGCTCGAGATCCTCGGCATGGCCGCCAACGGTGCCGAGTACGGGGTGCCGACCGTCCACTACTACTGGATCGGCGCGGTGCCCGCGATGGTGTTCCTGGGCATCGTGATGATGCCCTTCTACTACGGGGCGAAGGTCAAATCCGTTCCCGAGTACCTGCGGCTGCGCTTCGGCAACTTCGCGCACCTGTGGAACTCGATCAGCTTCGCGCTCGCGACCGTGCTGATCGGCGGGGTCAACCTCGCCGCGCTGGCGCTGGTGCTGCATCTGCTGATGGGCTGGTCGACCGTGGTCGCGATCCTGGTGGCGGCGGCGATCGTGTTCGTCTACATCTCGCTCGGTGGGCTGACCTCGGCGATCTATAACGAGGTGCTGCAGTTCTTCGTGGTCGTAGCCGGCCTGCTGCCGCTGGTGATCGTCGGGCTGCACAGCATCGGCGGGATCAGCGGGCTGAAGAACCGGGTCGACAAGAGCCCGCTCGGCCACCTCGGCCTGCACGCCTGGAAGGGGCTCGGGATCGGACACGTCACCAACCCGCTCGGCGGGAACTGGCTGATCATGGTGCTCGGACTCGGCTTTGTGCTCGGTTTCGGTTACTGGACCACGAACTTCGCCGAGGTCCAGCGCGCCCTGTCGGCCAAGGACATGTCAGCGGCGCGGCGCACGCCATTGATCGGCGCCTTCCCGAAGCTGCTGTTCCCGCTGTTGACGGTCGTGCCGGGGCTGATCGCGATCGCGCTGATCCCCGGGCTCGGCACTGGGGGCACGCAGTACAACGACGCGACCCCGCTGCTGATCGGCCGCTTCCTGCCCGAGGGGATGCTCGGCATCGCGATCACCGGCCTGCTGGCCTCCTTCATGGCCGGCGTCGCGGCGAACGTCAGCGCCTTCAACACCGTGTTCACCTACGACATCTGGAAGTCGTACGTGGAGAAGGACCGCGACGGCGACTACTACGTGCGGATCGGCCGGATCGCGACGACCGTCGGGCTGCTGATCTCGATCGGGACCGCGTTCATCGCCAAGGGCAACTCGAACATCATGAACTACGTCCAGGCGCTGTTCTCGATCTTCAACGCGCCGCTGTTCGCGACCTTCATCATCTCGATGTACTGGAAGCGGGCCGCGCCGATCGCCGGCGGCCTCAGCCTGATCGCCGGCATGGCGGCGTCTGAGGCGACGCTGTTGCTCAACTCAAACCACGTGATCAACCTCGGCTCCTCGATCGCTGCCACCTGGTGGGAAGCGGTGGCCGCCTTCGTCGTCGACGCGGTCGTGCTGGTGGTGGTCTCGCTGTTCGAGAAACCGATACCGGACGACCGTCTCCGTGGCCTGGTCTGGGGTCTCCCCCGCCACGATCAGGCTGAACAGGACAAGGCCGTAGCCGGCGAGCCCTGGTACCGCACCCCGATGACGCTGGGGATCGCGATCCTTGTGATCGGCGTGATCCTCGACGTGATCTTCGCCTGACCCCGACACTGTGAGCGCTTCGATGCCAGACACACCCAACAACCAAAACGGCAGGGCCGCGCGCATCGCAGCCCTGTTTGACATCCGACTGATCATCGGCGGCCTGTTCCTGACCTACGGGATCATCCTCGTCATCACCGGGCTGGCCGGCTCCCACACGGTCAAGACCAAGGCGGCGGGGATCAACATCGACCTGTGGGGCGGCCTGGTAATGATCGTGTTCGCGCTGGGGATGGCCACCTGGGCCCGGCTCGGCGCCTCAGCGGCGCATCTGGAGCACGAGCGCAAGCCGGAGTGAGCTCACACAGCGCTCGGCTGTGTCTCGATCCCGAGCACCTGGGCCGTCCGCTGGCGAATCTCCCGGGTGGCGTCCGCGTCCCGTTTCAGGTCGACCCCGTAGGTCGGAATGATCTGGCGCAGACGCTCCTGCCAGCCCGCCGAGGACAGCTCCTTGGCGAAGCACTTCTCCAGCACGTCGACCGCGATCTGCGCGGCGATCGACGCGCCCGGCGAGGCGCCGAGCAGGGCGACGATCGAGTTG
>JAFMRN010000022.1:0-13537 GCA_017354065.1 Solirubrobacterales bacterium | reverse complement strand
GCGGAGGGCGTCCGCGTCCTGCGTCAGGTCGATGCCGTAGGTCGGGATCATGGCCTTCAGCCGGCTCCGCCAGCCGCCCGCCAGTTCGCTCGAGAAGCACTTCTCCAGCACCTGGAACGCGATGAAGGCGGCGGTCGACGCGCCGGGCGAGGCGCCGAGCAGGGCGACGATCGAGTTGTCGGCGCTGCCGATCAGCTCCGTCCCGAACTCGAGCCGCCCCGTGCGTTCAACGTCGGGTTTGATGATCTGCACCCGCTGGCCGGCGACCGCCTCCTTCCACTGGGACTGCACCGCCTCAGGGAAGAAGTCCTTCAACGTCGAGAACTGATGGGCGCCGCTCTGGAGCACCTGGCCGATCAGATACTCGGTCAGATCGCGGTTGTCACGTGCCACCGCGAGCATCGGTTTGAGGTTGCCCAATCCGACTGAGCGGAACAGGTCTGAGAACGACCCGCCCTTCAGGAACTTCGTTGAGAAGCCGGCGTAGGGGCCGAACAGCAAAGACTGCTTGCCGCGGATGATGCGCGTGTCGAGGTGCGGGACGGACATGGGCGGTGAGCCTTGGGCGGCCTTCCCGTAGACCTTGGCGTGATGGCGCTCTGTGACCGCGTCGTCATCGCAGCGCAGCCAGATCCCGCTGACCGGGAAGCCGCCGAACCCGTGGCCCTCGGGAATCCTTGCCTTCTCCAGCAGCGGCAGGGCGCCGCCGCCGGCACCGATGAACACGAACTTGGCCTGGACCGCGCGCACGGCGCCGCTCGCGGTGTCCTTCACCGTCAGCCACCACGGCCCGCCCTCGGTGGGCTTGACAATGTCGACGATCCGCTGCCCGTAGTGGAGCGCGAAGCCCGGCTGCGTGCTGAGCTGGTTCACGAGCAGGCGCGTGAGCGCGCCGTAGTCGACGTCGGTGCCCGTGGCCATCCGCGTCGCGGCTACGCGCTGGTTGGGGTCGCGGCCTTCCATGATCAGCGGCGCCCACTCGGCGATTTCGCCGTGGTCCTCGCTGTACTCCATGCCCTCAAAGCAGTGGTGCGCTGACATCGCCTGATGTCGCGCCCGCAGGAACGCGACGTCGTCCTCACCCCACACGAAGCTCATGTGCGGGCAGGCGTGCAGAAACGCCTGGGGATCGGGGATCGCCCCCTTGGTGACGAGGTAGGACCAGAACTGCCGTGAGATGTCGAACTCGGTGTTGACCTCCAGCGCCTTCTCGATCTCGACGCTGCCATCCGGCTTCTGGGGTGTGTAGTTCAGCTCGCAGTTGGCGGCGTGGCCGGTCCCGGCGTTGTTCCAGCCTTGGGAGCTCTCCTGCCCGCAGTCATGCAGCGCCTCATACATCCCGACGTTCAAGCCCGGCTCCAGCTCCTTCAGCAGCGTGCCCAGCGTGGCGCTCATGACACCGGCGCCGATCAGCGCGACATCTACCTTTTCTGCTCCGCCGGTACTCATCTCTGGTTCCTCCGCGTTGGCCGTTCGACGAGGCAATGCTACGCGGGAACCATCACCGATCCGGCTCCGCGCCGTCAGGTGGCGCTGTATGGATCCTTCGGCGTGTCGTCCTCTGACAGCGTGTCGCGTGTCGCCGACAGTCGCTCGATCGCATCGGCCAGATGGATCGGCGCGATGTTGTAGTCGCCGCGCGCAACGCGGATCCGGTGTGCGTTGATCAGCACCTCGGCATGGCTGTGGCCCGCCGGCGGCTCGAAGCGGTAGGACGCCAGCTCGATCAAGAGCCCAAGCGGGTCGCGGAAGTAGATCGAGTCCATGAACCCGCGGTCCTTCACACCGGAATGATGGATCCCGCGCTCGTCAAGGCGCTCGACGGTTTGGCGGAAGACGGCGTTGGAAAGGTTGAACGCCACGTGGTGAACGTTGCCGGGCTCCTGCGGGGCTTGGTCGTAGACCCGGCTGCGCTGCTCATCGGTGAAGATCGTGATCAGGCGCCCATCACCCGGATCAAAGTACAGGTGGCTCTCATCCGGGTTGTCGAGGTTCGGCTGCTCGAAGATGAACGGCATCCCCAGCACTCCCTCCCAGAAGTCGATCGACGTCTGGCGGCCCGCACCGCTGAGGGTTATGTGATGTACACCCTGGGCCTGGATCTTGCGCATTAGCTCCTGCCTCCTGTCGCTGTTGCCGTCGGCGCGAGCACGATGTCAAACCGAACCCGGGACCAGGTGCGGCGGGCCAGATCCCGGCCGTCCGGAGTCGGAGTTCCCGGGGGCTGGCGCTGGAAGTCCTTGATCAGCGACGGCCGGACACCGAACACCGCATCGGCGTCAAGCAACTCGTCGCCAGCCGGGAAGATGTGGGTGATCAATGTCCGCCGGCCGGGCGCGCTTACCATGAAATGCAGGTGTGAGGCGCGCATCGGTGATCGGCCGACAGCCGCCAGCAGCGCCCCGACGGGACCGTCGTGGGGAATCGGGTACGGCGTCGGTGTCAGCCCCCAGAACCTGTACTCACCACGCTCATCAGCGAACAGGTGGGCGCGTGCGGCCAGGGCCTCACCCTTACGCTGAACGTCGTAGAAGCCTTCATCGTCAGCTTCCCAGACCTCCAGACGGGCGCCGGGAACCGGGTTGCCATCGGTATCTGTAACGCGGCCCTGGACCCAGCAGGGCTCGCCGCTGGCGCCGAAGGAGATGTCACCGCCGAGCTCCACAAACGGCGCTCCCTCGACGAAGAACGGTCCCAGGACGGTTGCCTCAGTGGCGTCCGCGTAGGCCTCGTTGTTGATCGTGATCGTCTGCATCGAAGCGCCGAGCACATCAGACAGCAGCACGAACTCCTGCCGGCGTTCATCGGTTATGTGACCTGCGGCGGTGAGAAAGCTGATTGCCGCGTGCCATTCCTGCTCGTTGACACGCGCCTCGCGCAGAAAACCGTGGAGATGGGTAACCAACGACTCCATCACTTGTTTGAGCCGCGGATCCTCACACCGCTGGAATGAGGCGAGGACGCTGGCGAGGACGTCCGCCTCGCGCGCTGTTTGTTCGCTGGACACCGTCACCGGTTCAGCTCCGCTCGGAACTCGCGCGGATCTGTGCCCGCCCAGGCTGCCTCCAGCAGCTTCAGAAGATCGACCTCGCCGACCGCCCGCGGGTTGCCGGGCGGAACCAGTTCCACCAACGCCCGCGCCGCCTCGGGGATGCCGGTGCGAGGCAGCCCATAGTCGGCAAGCGCGCGCGGTGCTGCCAGCGCCTCATACAGCGACCAAAGCCCATCAAGCGCCTCAGCGGCAGCCAACGCGCCGGCGATCCGTGCCGATGCCTCGGGCGCGGCGGCACCGTTCAAGGCCAGCACATAGGGCAGCACGATCGCGTGTGTCTGGGCGTGAGGCAGGTCAAAGCGGCCGCCCAACAGGTGACAGATCTTGTGGTGCAGGCCGCTGCCGGCTGAGGCAAATGCCGTGGCTGACAGGTAGGCGGCATACAACAGCTGCTCGCGGCCGGCCAGCGCCCGGGGCTCGCGAACCACCGCTGGCAGTCCGGCTGCCAGCGCACGGATGCCCTCGGTCGCCAGCGCGGCGTTGATCGGATCCGCGCGCGGCGCCCACAACGAATCGATGCAGTGCGCCATCGCGTTCAATCCGGAGGCGACGCTCAACTCGACCGGCAAGCTGAGCGTCAACGCCGCGTCATAGACAACTGTTTTGGGCAATACCCGAGGATCCACACCGGTCGTCTTCGTTGACCCCTCGGTCAGACCCCAAACAGGGGTCGCCTCCGAACCGGCATACGTCGTCGGCACGGCGATTATCGGCAGGCCACTGGTCAGCGCCACGGCCTTGGCGAGCCCTGTGGTACTTCCTCCGCCGATGCTGAACACCAAGTCAGCATCGGCGCCCTGCGCGGCATGGCGGGCCCGGTCGGCGACCTCAACCGGGACGTGCATGACCACCTCCTGATAACTCAGCGCGACCGGCAAACCGGTGGTGATGCGCTCGGCGAGCTCCTGCTCGGCAGGCGCGGCGATCACCATCACCCGCTTGGCATCGCGCTCGGCCACCTCACTAGCCAGCGCCGCGGCGGCGCCACTGGTGCCGAACCGGACACGTTGTCCGAGGCTGTCGTGTACGAACTCCATCAGGCCGTTACCCCCGTTCGGTCCAGCAACCTGGCCAGCCCGGCCGCCAGCGCCGCGCGGGGATCGGTCGGCAGCGTTTTCGAGCGCCAGCCGACATGCTTGTCCGGACGGATCAGCAGCGCGCCGTCCTCCTGCACCTCACGCAGCTTCGCCCAGTCGTAGTAGAGGTCGGTGACCTGCTGACCGGGGCCTATCACGACGCTGGCAAGTGGCACGCCCAGCTCCGCGGCCACCGCCGCAGCGGCCGCGACCCAGGGCTGACCGGTGATCCCGGTGATCAGGGTGAAGCGGTTATAGGGCGCCAGGTCCAGCGTCGAACGCTTGGCGCCGTCGACCCCGACCCAACAGTGAGGCAGGCGCCAGCCCGGCACCGTGGTCGGCTCGAAGAACAGCTCGGGATCGCGCGCCGGCGCCGCGCGCTCTGAGCCGTCGCCGACGATCGCAGCCGACTCATAGAACTGGCCCAGTTCGACGCCGTGGGCGTTGAACTCATAGTTCTTGAGGTCCATCGCGTCGATTAGCGCCGCCCGTTTGGCGGCGCCGGCCGGGGTGTTGGCTTTGCGCTCCTCGATCGCGGCCGCCATCTCGGCCTCTGACTCGGCTGCGGTCACACCGAGCGCGTCGAACAGCTGCACAAACTCGCGGCTGGACTTGTTCGCCCGCAGCACGATCTGGCGGGCTACCGGCGCCCGCTCCGTGCTGTAGCTGTCCAGCAGACCCGGCTCGGCGTGGCCGCGGAGCACGGCGGCGAGCTTCCAGGCCAGGTTGTAGGAATCCTGGATCGACGTGTTAGAGCCCAGCCCGTTGCTGGGCGGATGGCGATGGACCGCGTCGCCCGCGCAGAACACGCGGCCGGCCTGAAGGTGGGTGGCATACATCTCGTTGTTGCCCCACAGGCTGGTGCCCGTGATCTCAACGTCCAGGTCCGGCGCGCCCACTAGAGAGCGCACGATCCGTTTGGCCTCGGCCTCATCGACCTCTGGTGGCGGCTGATTGATGTCGTACCCCCAGACGATCAGCCACTCGTTCCATGGCCGCACCATCCGCACCAGACCGGCGCCGATGCCACCGATATTGGCGCCGGGCTGGATCACCCAATAGAGCACAGACGGGCGCGCGGCGACCAACGCGCCGAGGTCCGCCTTGAAGGTGATGTTCATCGAACCGGCTATGTCCATCTGCCCCTCGTAGGGCAGACCGATGTCATTGGCCACCATCGAGCGTGCGCCGTCGGCGCCGATCAGGTACCTGGCCCGGATGCCGTACGCCAGTCCCGTCAACCGGTCGCGGACGCGAACCGTAACGCCGTCCTTGTCCTGCGTGTGGGACAGGTACTCGGTTGAGAAGCGCGTCTGTGTGCCGCGCCCGGCGGCGTTCTTGACGAGGATCGGCTCGAGGTACGTCTGTGGGATGTCACAGGTCAGCTCCGGTGAGGCGAGCTGGTAGTCGGCTTCACGGGCGGGGTGCGTACCCCAGGTCAGGATCCGCCCGATCTCATCGCCGGCGATCGACGTGCAAAACACGGTGTCACCGCAGAGCGCGTGGTCGGTCGCCTCGGCCAGCACCTGGTCGACGACGCCGAGGTCGCGGAAGACCTCCATCGTGCGCTGGTTGGTGATGTGCGCGCGCGGCGTGTTCGCGGTCCAGCGGTACCGAGTGATCATGATGTTCGGGATGCCGAGGCTTGAAAGCGCAAGCGCCGCGGCACCTCCGGCCGGGCCTGACCCGATCACCACAACGTCCGTTTCCACGGCGCCTGCGGGCAACTCGGTTGCCGCGATCCCATCCTCGAACTCAGCCATCTGTTCTCTCCTCGGTAATGGGGTCCCTCAACCCCGTTCCAGCACCATCGCGACCCCCTGGCCGACTCCGATGCACATCGTCGCCAGGGCGAAGCGGGCGTCGGGCCGGTGGGCGAACTCGTGAACCAGCGTCGTGACCAGGCGGGCACCGGAGCAGCCGAGCGGGTGCCCGAGTGCGATCGCGCCGCCGTTCACGTTCAGACGCGGATCCTCAGCGGCGATGCCCCACTCGCGCAGCACCGCCAGCGCTTGGGCGGCAAACGCCTCGTTCAGCTCGATCAATTGGATTTGATCGAGCTGCAGACCCGCGCGGTTCAGCGCCTTCTGCGTGGCTGGGACCGGACCGATGCCCATGATCCGCGGCGGCACGCCGGCGCTCGCGATCGACCGTACTGTCGCGGTGACTGTCAGTCCGTGGGCTTCAGCATATTCGCGCGATGCGAGCACCACGCAGGCCGCGCCGTCGTTGAGCGGGCTGGAGTTCCCAGCGGTCACGCTGCCGCCCTGCTTGAACGCTGGCTTCAGCTTGGACAGCCCCTCCAGAGATGAGTCGGGCCGCGGACCCTCGTCCGCATCGATCGTTTGCTTGCCGCGTTTTTTGCCGAGATCGACTTGCACGGGGACGATCTCGTCTGTCAGGCGCCGGGAGGAAGCGGCAGCCTTGCGGTGGCTGAGCAGCGCAAACTCGTCCTGTTCGCTGCGAGAGATCGAGTACTGCTCGGCCAGGTTCTCGGCGGTGATGCCCAGCGGATCGGTGTGACCGAGCGCCTCCATCCTGGAGTTGACCAGACGCCAGCCGAGCGAGCTGTCGGCGGTCTGCGGTGGTCCGGTCGGATACGCCCTGGCGGGTTTTTCGATTATCCACGGTGCGCGGGTCATCGACTCCACGCCGCCGGCCAACACGAGCTGCGCATCACCGGTCTGAATCGCGCGTGCGGCCTGGGCCACGGCTTCAAGCCCCGAGCCGCAGAGGCGGTTGACGGTCACCCCAGGCACGCTGACCGGAAGCCCCGCCAGCAGGCCGGCCATCCGCGCCACATTGCGGTTGTCCTCACCGGCCTGATTGGCGCAGCCGAGGAAGACCTCGTCGATGTGCGTGGCCTCCACGCCCGTGAGCTCCAGCGCGGCACCCAGCACATGGGCTGCCAGATCGTCGGGACGGACGGGCGCGAGCGTGCCGCCAAGCCGGCCCACCGGTGTGCGCAGCGCAGCTATGAGGCACGCCTCTGTCATAGCTGCGCTTCCTCAGCGCTGCCAAACGCGGCCTCGGTGTGGGCGCGCACCCAGGCGTAGTCAAAATCCGCGGCCACCTCAACCAGCGTGAGACCGCGGTCATCCAAGGTAAAGGTGGCTGCCTCTGTCACCACCACATCAACCGGCCGGTCGGAACTCAGCGGGCAACTGCACTCGGACACGATCTTGGGCGCGCCTGACTTGGCGGTGTGGGTCGTAGCGACGATCACGCGCTGTGCCCCTACCAGCAGGTCCATCGCTCCGCCTACTCCGAGAATCGGCTTTCCGGCTAGCGCCCAGTTGGCGACGCGGCCACACGCGTCCACCTGTAGCGCACCCAACACCGCCGTCGTGACATGGCCACCGCGGATCAGCCCGAAGGACTCGGAACTTGAGAAATAGCTCGAGCCCGGCAGCGCGGTGACAGGCCGTTTCCCGGCATTGACAAGGCTTGCGTCGATCCGGTCCGCGTCCGGTGCGGGGCCGACGCCGAGCAACCCGTTCTCAGTCTCCAGATGCACCCCGTCCGCGGCGGTCAAAAGATCCGCAACCAGCGTTGGAATGCCGATCCCAAGGTTGACGATCTCGCCCGGTTGCAGCAGCCGCGCCACACGTTCGGCGATCTGGCGCTGAACGTCGCTCACGCCAGCACCAGACGGTCGACCAGCAGGTGCGGCGTGACGATCGCCTCCGGGTCAAGGGAGCCGACGGGAACGATCTCGTCAACCTGTGCAACCACCACGTCAGCGGCGGTTGCCATGTCCGGATTGAAGTTGCGAGCGGTCTTCTCATAGACGAGGTTGCCGTAGGTGTCCGCAGCCCGGGCGCGGATCAGCGCCACGTTGCCGCGGATGGCGGGCCACAGCAGGTGCTCGAGCCCGCCGAAGCTGCGCGTCTCGCGGCCCTCGGCGAGTTTGGTGCCAGCGCCGGTCCGCGTGTAGAAGGCCGCGATCCCGGCACCCCCTGCGCGAATCGCCTCCGCCAGCGTGCCCTGGGGCGTGAGTTCCACCTCCAGCTCGCCGCGGCCGTGGGCGGCGACAACGTCCGGGTTGGAGGTGAAGAAGGAGCCGATCGCCTTGGCTATGCGGCCCTCCAGCAGCAGCCTCCCAAGTCCCTCCCCGGGCTCCCCGAGATTGTTGGAGACGACCGTCAACTGCGTCGCCTCGGGGTTCGTCAGCAGCGCCTCCACCAGCGCGAGGGGCTTACCCACTAGCCCGAAGCCGCCGACCAGCATCGTGTCTCCCCGGCGGACCAGTGCCGCCGCGGCCGCGATGTCGATCAGCTTCTCGGAGAGGGGATCCATCTGTGGCGATTGTGCGCGCCGCCACACATAATGTCCAAGACTTGTTAGCGCTTATTTCATAAGCTATAGCTATGGAACTAAGGCACGTGCGCTATCTGCTGGCCGTCGCCGAGGAGATGTCATTCACGCGTGCCGCGGAACGCCTGCACGTTGCCCAGCCCGCCATCAGCGTGCAGATCCGCCAGCTCGAGGAGGAGCTCGGAACCAGCCTGTTCGATCGCCGGCGCCGGACCATCCGCCTGACGCCGGCCGGGGAGGTGATGGTCACCGAGGGCCGCCGGCTGTTACGCGCCGCCGATCGCGCCGTGGATCTGGCGGTCAAGGCAGGCGCCGGAACGGTCGGCCGGCTCGCGGTCGGGTTTGTCCCGAGCGCCTCCAACGCGTCGCTGCCGCCGCTACTGCGGCGTTTCAGCTCCAGCCACCCCGAGGTGGCGCTGGAGCTGAGGGAGCTGAGCCCGAACGCGCTCGTATCGGAGCTGCGCGACGGGCACCTGGACATCAGCTTCCTGTATCTGCCCTTCAGCGATCCGGACTTCGAGCAGATGGTCATCGCCTGCGAGCCGTTTGTCGTGGCGTTGCCAACAGCACACCCCCTGGCAGGGCGCGATCCGGTGCCCGTCGCGGCGTTGGCAGACGAGCCCTTCGTATTACCGGCCAGGCATGGGATGCCCGGCCTGTACGCCAAGGTGCTCGGCATCTGCCAGGACGCCGGATTCACGCCACGGGCGGTGCAGGAGGATGTTTGGCTGGTCCAGACGATCGTCGGCCTGGTCGCGGCCGGCACGGGTGTCGCGCTCGTGCCCGCGAGCGCCAGGGCAATCTCGCCGGAAGGCGTCGTCTATCGCTGCATCGCCGGCACGCAGGTGCACCAGGTCGAGCTGGCCGCTATCTGGCGCCGCGACGATGCCTCCCCGGTGCTGGCCCGATTCCTCGCGCTGCTGGCAGGCTAGTGCTCTCTGCCACGTGTTCGACTCTCTCAAGGTCCGTTACTAGCCACGCAGCGCCTCGAACGCCGACCGTGCCGCCGAGCCGATCGCGAGGTCTACATCCGGAGCATGCGTCGCCCGCCTGCCGGCCTTGGTCAGCGCGGCGATTGCCACCCGTACCCCAGCGTTGGCCTCAACCACCGCAATGTCGTGACGGAGGTTCAGGAACGTCCCGGTCTTGCTCGCGACACGGATCGCGTCCGAGCGCAGGTCGGCCGCGATCCGCTGGACAAACAGCTGCAAGGACATCAGCCGTCTCAGCTCCGCGCACGCTGCTGGTGTGGCGATCCGCGACTCCCAAACGGCTGCCAGAAGCTCTACCAGCCCGCGGGCGCTCGCGACGTTGCCGCGCTGCGGGTCGAGCGCCTCTATCGCGCTGGCGGACCCCGGCGGGCCGGCTATCGCAAGCTCAAGGGCCAGCTCGAAACTGCCCCCACCCGCGCGGGTCGCGCTGTCGAACATCGTGCGCATCGGATGCCGGATCTGGATCCCGTCACAGCCCCAACCCGCAAGCGCGGCAGCGACCCGTGTGATGCCGACCACGTCCAGCACGAGATCTATCGCCGCGTTATCGCTGACCGTCAGCGCCAGCGCGATCAGGTCGGCCACCGCGATCCGCGCCGGGAAGCCGAACAGCGCGCTCCCGGTCGGACCCGGCGAGGTTTTCGCCGGGTCGATCTCGATGGTCTGACCAGGATCGAGTTCGCCACGGTCGATCAGCTCCAGCGCGGTCAGCGCGATCGGGACCTTGGCCACTGAGGCCAACGCCACCGGCTCGTCGGCCCCGAACCCGCACTGCCGGCCGCTGTTGAGGTCACAGCCGAGGAAATGACCGCCGATACCGCGCTCACCCCAGTCCCGGGCAATCGCTTCCGCGACGGCTGTCAACGCCGCGTCAGATCCGACTATGCCGGCACCGTCGATCATCCCGATGCGGCGAACCGGAGCGCGGGATCTACCGGCTCGGACTCGGGCGGCTCGGCGTAGTCAGACGGAACGCCGCCGACCGCGGCGCGCAGCAACGGCACCATCCATTCGCTGAGGCTCGCCGGAGCCGTCAGCTCATACCCCCGGTCGAGGGTTCGACTCGCCAACGGCGCCCAGCCGAGCCCCAGGCGCTCCGCGGTTCCTCGGTCACAGAACAGCACGGCGCCGGCGGCCAGCACCTGTGCGGCTGCTGTGCCGGGCGGATCGACGCGGATCCCAGCCGGCGACATACCGGCTCGCGCGACCTCATCGCGGAGCCGGTCCAGAAACGGTTCTACGTCGTCCTCGGGTAGCACCAGCAGTTGCGGCGAGGGTGTGGATGAACCCCGACGCGGGCGCAGCACGTCGAGATGCCAGGCACCTCCGCTCGGACCTGGCCGGCTGGGAGCGGCGGCAAGCCCGAGCGGGACCCGCAGCGATGCCCGCTCGACCGTTACACGCGTGAGCGCGAGCGCAAGCTCGCCCGATTCCAGCGCCTCCTGCCGTGACCGGGCCGGCAGTTCGCGGATCGCGAGGGTCAGCCCGTGCTCGGCGGCCGCCTGCAACAGCCGCGCCAGGGCAGGCGCCGGGCAGTCCGGCGGGACCCCGAGCGTCCGGATCACGCCTTTGCGCGCCGAGCTGACCGCGCGCTCGAGACGCTCGGCGCGGAGCAGCAGCTCGCGTGCGTGAGGCAGGACCGCTTGGGCGAACGGAGTCGGCGTGCTGGCGCGCGCGGTGCGGTCCAGCAGTGGCTGGCCCCAAACACGCTCGAGGTTGTGGACACGGCGGCTGACAACGGGCTGGGGTATCCCGAGCCGGTCGGCTGCCCGAGTGAAGCTCTGCGCGTCTACGACCGCCACCAACGCGTCGAGATGTGCCAGCAGCTCCACAGCGCAGTTATATCGGATCGCTATGAGCTGCCACGTCATATGTATTCGACATCTTGGCCTGCCGCTGCTGTCCTCCTCCGCCAACCCAACGATCAGGAGCTCGCGATGCCCGACGATTCCCTCATCACACGCCGTCAGGCGATCGGCGGCGGCCTGGCCGCCACGGCCGGCGTCGCGACGCTGGCGATCTCACGCGCGGCTGCCGGGCAGCTCGCGCCCGGCAGCGTTGACTCGTGCCTGGCACGGCTTGAGCACCGGCATGGCGCCCGTGTCGGCGTGTACGCGGTCAACCATCACAGCGGTGCCCGGTTCGGCTACCGCGCCTCTGAGCGCTTCGCCTTCTGCTCGGTCTACAAAGCACCGCTGGTAGCCCGGGTACTACGCGATTTCAATCGCGATGGGTTCCTCGACCGGCTGATCCACTACGACCACCACGATCTGATCGAGGGGGATTTCGTAACCAAGCTGTATGTGGACACCGGTATGACCGTCCGGTCGCTATGCGCAGCCGCTCTCGCCAACAGTGACAACGTCGCCGCCAACCTGCTGCTCAGGTTGACCGGCGGGCCCGCAGGGTTACAGCATTTCCTCCGCTCGATCGGCGACCGGGTGACGCTCGTCGAGCACAACGAACCGTCGGTCAACACCGCTGTCCCGGGCCAGCGCCGCGACACCACGACGCCCCAAGCGATCGCCGAGGACTTCACGCGCCTCCTGCTCGGAGACACGCTCCCGGCCTTCGACCGCCAGCAGCTGCGGCTCTGGATGCAGGACGACATGGTCAACACCACACGTTTCCGCGCCGCGGTACCGGCCAGCTGGCAGATCGCGGACAAGACCGGGACCGGGTCTTATGGCACCGCCAACGACGTCGGCGTGCTGTGGAGCAGCCGCGGCACGCCGCTCACGGTGGCGGTGCTCACAACCAAGTCCGAGCGCCAGGCCGACCCCGATGCGGCGTTGGTCGCAGCCGCGACAAGACTGGCGGTCAAAGCCGTCAGCTGACCGCTTCGACCCTGGCCGGCACGTACTTGTGCCACGGGGTGCCGGCCAGCGGATCCCGGTACTTGGAGCTGGTGAGCTGGTTGAGCCACACGCCCGTGCGCTCGCGGGTGCCGTCCGCGTTCGGATAGTCGACGCCGAGCCCGTTGGGCAGTGAGACGTGGCCAGTCTGCATCATGTCGGTGATCTCGACACCGACCTCCGCGCTGCCCGCCTCGGTCGTGATCCTTGCGACGCCGTCTTTCGCGATGCCCAGGCGATCCGCGTCGGCCGGACTGATCCGTAGCGCCCCGCCCGCGTCGCGGCGACGCCACGCCGGGTCACGGATGATGTCGTTGGCCGTGTAGGTACGCCGCTCGCCGGCCATCAGCACGAACGGGTACTCCTCGGTCGTCCACTCTGAGGGCGAGTCTGCGAGCTTGGCTAGCTCGGGCAGCAGCTCCGGGATCGCGACTGTGAAGCGGCGGTCCTTGCGGCACACGTAGTCCCAGGCGTTCTCCCACTCGTCAACCGTGAAGGTGACGCCCGAGCGCTGTTTGAGCACCGCCTCAAACAGCTTCTTGCCCGGCTCCAAGCCGGGCCCGTCGAAGCCTGCCCGCGCCACCGCATCGGGGTACTGCAGCGCACACAGGTGCGAGGCACCCCAGAGGATCGCTGCTGAGCGCGCGTTGTCCGGCAGAGTCGGGCCGAGCGTCTCATACAGGATGTAGCCGACCTTGCGCATCAGCTTTGGGTCGGCCGTGGCGGCCGAGAAGAACGCCAGCGCGAACGCGTCGATACCCGACTTCAGCGCGGTGCGCAGCCGCTCCAGCAGTGCCTCATCCACGGCGCCAAGCTCACGCATCACCCGCGCATAGATCTCCGGCTCGGGCAGCGTTCCGGGTGTCGGATCCACCAGCGGCGCGCGCAGTTGGAAGACGTTGTGCGGGAACTCGGTGTTGAAGAACGTGCACTCCCACTTCTCGAACTGGGTCGATGCGGGCAGCACGTAGTCGGCCAGCCGCGCAGTCTCGGTGAAGGCGACGTCGACCACGACGCTCACGTCACACGCCCGCAGCGCTTCCTGGAAGCGCTCTGATTCCGGCAGCGAGTGCGCAGGGTTGGAACTGTCGATCCAGATCGCGCGCAGGCGGTTGGGGTGATCGGTGAGGATCTCCTCCGGGATCGAGTTACACGGCATCATCCCGCCGATGATCCGGGCGCCGGTGACCGGTGTCACCCGGTCCTCGCGCGGGTAGGCCTCGGCGGTGAGCATCCCGCTGAGAA
>JAFMRN010000021.1 GCA_017354065.1 Solirubrobacterales bacterium | reverse complement strand
GCGCACGCTCACGTACCGCATCTCGGTCGATATCCAGCAGTTGAGCGATCTCAGCGAAGGTGCACTCACGCTTGATGACGAGGTTGAGGACGGCGCTCTGCTCTTGGGGCAGGCTGTCAATACTGGCCATAAGCTGCTCTAGCGTATTGGGAGTGGAAGCGGAAACAACGAATACAAAGGTCCCTGTTCAGGGCTTCGACGCACTCTACGGACTGGAGTCGCTTGAGGTTTCAGACACCGTGGCGAGCGCCAAGGTCCGCGTACGGGACGAGTTGAAACAGCCCTTCGGCCTGGTGCACGGCGGGGTATATGCAGCAATCGCCGAGTCGCTCGCCTCGATCGCAACCGGCTACGCGGTGTTGCCCGAGGGCAAGATCGCGATGGGCCTGTCCAATCAGACCAGTTTTCTGCGCCCGATCACTGAGGGGACCGTCCATGCTCGCGCCGTCCGCAAGCACGCGGGTGCCACAACGTGGATCTGGGAGGTCGAACTGAGTGACGATGCGGGTAAGCTGTGCGTGCTGACCCGGATGACCGTGGCCGTGCGTCAGGCTCCAAAGCAGCCCGGTCACTGAATATCGGCCCCAAGGTTTCGGGGTTGTGTCGACGCACGTCGTTTTTCTGACGCGTGTGATGGAGCGCACACACCCGACCCCGTGGTCCTGCCAGTCTGGCGACGCCCACATAAAGAGGGCGTTGTGAAAACACGACCTTGCCTAACCCTCCCCGTCCTGGCCGGGAGGGACGGGGAACCCACCCAGCCGGAGCGCCATTCCGGCAGGGGCGAATCATTTGCCCGGTCTGCGGACCGGCAGCTTCTGTAGCGGTGTCTGACCGCGTCTTTCCCAGACGTGGCCCGGATTATCGCGAGCCCGTCAGCTAACTCCGTAGGCGCCGGTCGCGAAAAAAGGAGGCCCTCTAATGAGAGCCAAGCGCAGTTTGCGCGCGCCCGCCGCGGCACAGATGGCCGCGGGCGTGCTCGCCCTTGCGTTGCCGGCCACGGCGTTGGCCGTGTCGGAGTCTGACCACAGCACCAATACCGCGAACGCGGCCACCAGCACAACCGCTCACCCGGCGGTGGCTCACCGCCAACTGGCGCTTCCAAGGGCGCACGCCCGGCTCGCCGTGAGCAAGGTCAAGGCGACCGCGCAGGTCGGTAAGACCGCGCCGATCCGTGGGCACCTGTCACCTAGCGCCGGCGGCCGGCCGGTAGAGCTGCAGGTCCGCGACAACGGCCACTGGGTCAAGGTGGCGCACGCGCGCACGCACTCCAACGGCGCCTTTGAGCTCCGCTACACGGTGCAGAGCGCTGGTAGTCACTCCGTGCGCGTCTCCTTCCCGGGTGACAGCCGCGCTACCAAGGCGGTCTCTAAGCCGGGCTCGATCACGGGTCTACACGACGCCGTGGTGTCCTGGTACAACGACGCCGGCAACACCGCCTGTGGCTTCCACGCCACCTACGGCATCGCGAGCCGCACGCTTCCCTGCGGCACGCACGTGACGTTCAACAACGGTGGCAAGAGCCTCGTCGCGACCGTGGATGATCGTGGCCCTTACGTCTACAGCCGCCAGTTCGACCTGAGCCAGACCACGGCGCAGGCGCTCGGCATGTCGGGCGTCGCGACGGTCCTTTCGTCGATCTAGGCTCCGCTCCCGCCCCCCGAGCATTTCGTGGAGGGGCCCGCCTCCGCGGCCACGTGGCCGCTTCGGCACCCTCCTGCCGGGGGGCGGGCCAGTTACGTCCGGTCCGGGTGCTTGCATGTGATGCGTGGAGAACCGCGTCGTTGCCCACCTGGACATGGATGCGTTCTATGTCAGCTGTGAGCTCCGGCGCCACCCGGAGTTGCGTGGGCGACCCGTGATCGTCGCCGGTGACGGTCCGCGCTCGGTTGTCACCACCGCCTCTTATGAGGCGCGCCGCTACGGCGTCGGCTCGGCGATGCCGGCCTGGCGCGCGCGGCGCCTGTGCCCCCAGGGCGTGTTTCTCACCCCGGACTTCAACTGTTACAGGGACGCCTCACGCGAGGTCATGGGCATCGTGCGCGCGCACGTGGATGCTGTCGAGGTCGTCGGGCTCGATGAGGCCTACCTGGAGCTGACCGGAATGCCCGCGCCGAAGGCCGCGATGCGTGGAATCGTGCACGAGATCCGCGGCACCAGCGGGTTGCACGCGTCCGTCGGTGTCGGCCCCAACAAGCTGGTGGCGAAGATGGCATCGGACGCCGAGAAACCTGACGGCTTTGTCATGTTGACCCAGCAGCAGGCTCAAGCCCGGTTTGGCGCGGCCCCTCCGCAGCTGATCCCCGGGATCGGGGAGAAGACGGCGGCTCGGCTGGCGGCGCTGGGGATTCACAGCATCGGCCAGCTGGCCGACACGCCCGCTGAGGTTCTGCGTGCGGCCTTTGCGCCCCGCACGGTGGCCCATCTGCGGGCGCTGGCTCGCTTCGAGCACGAAGGGGCGGTCAGCGAGCAGCGCAAGGTCGTCTCGGAGTCCCGCGAGCGGACTTTCGACACCGACGTCGTGGCTCCGCCGGAGCTGGAGCGGATCCTCGGCCGGCTGGCACACGGGCTCTGTGAGGCGCTTGAGGGCCAGCAGCGTCAGGGGCGCACGGTCGGGATCAAGGTTCGGCTTGCCGACTTCAGCACGCACACACGCGCGCGGACGCTCAGCGCGCCGGTTTCCGCGGAGGCGCAGGTGCTGCCGGTCGCAAAGGACCTGCTCGGCGAGTTCCTGGCCGACCACGCGGGGCGTCCCGTCCGGCTCCTGGGCGTGCGCGTGGCCGGGCTCGAGCGGACCCGTGAGGACGCACAACTCGCGTTGGCGCTGTAGATGGCAGAGCGGTTTCTGGTCCCGGTCGACGGCGCGGAGCTCGCGGGGGAGGACACCGGTCCCGGAGCGGGTGCGACCCCGCCCGTGGTGCTGTTGCACGGGCTGACGGCAACCCGCCGGTACGTGGTGATGGGCTCGCGGTTGCTCGAGCGCGAGGGCCATCGCGTGATCAGCTACGACGCGCGCGGGCATGGGGAGTCCGGCTGGGGCGTGGAGCGGTGTGACTACACGCTGCTGGCTGACGATCTGGCCCGCGTGATGGACGCGCGCGGGGTTGAGCGGGCCGTTCTGGCGGGCGCGTCGATGGGTGCCCATACGCTGCTGAACTTCGCGCTCAACCAGCCCGACCGCGCGGCGGGTCTGGTGGTCATAACACCGGCCTATGACGGGCGCCTAGGGGACCTGGAGCGCTGGGCGCGGCTGGCCGCCGGCCTGCGTGCGGGCGGTATCGACGGGTTTGTCGAGGCTTACAACCTCGCGGCGGTCGACCCGCAGTTGCGCGACACCGTCGAGAAGGTGATCCGCCAGCGGATGGCCAAGCACAGGGACCTGGGGGCGATGGTCAGCGCGCTCGAGCAGATCCCGAGTTCGCGACCGTTTGGCGCGCTTGACGATCTGGCGGGCCTGAACGTGGCCTGCACGGTGATCGCTTCATCTGATCGGGCCGATCCCGAGCATCCCCAGCAGGTGGGGGAGTCGTATGCCGCGCGGATTCCCGGCGCGCAGCTCCGACTCGATGAGCCGGGCAAATCACCCGTGGCCTGGCAGGGAAGCCAGGTCGCACGGGTGATCGCCGAGCTGCTGGCACGCGTTAGTGCAGGGTGATTACCTGCGGACGCGCGTCATGGGGCTTCATGTAGCCGTTGCCGTTGAAGTGCGCGTACACGGTGATGTGCTCGTGACGCGTGTGACGGAAGGTGACCTTCGACGCGAACGTGCAGCCGGTGCTGAGCGGCACGGTCTGGCCGAACACGCGCTGACGGCCGTGGTGGTAGGTCACGAATACGGAACCTGTGCAGACCGGCGCCAGCTGCGGGGACGGGCCCTGGTAGCGGACGTGGCCGTTGGTCAGGAACGTGAACGGCGGGTTGTAGTGGGTCTCACCGGGTGAGGTGACCGCGCCCACCGGAGGCACCGGAGCGGGGCTCGGGTAGGTCTCGAAGCTCTGCACGCTCGAGGACGCCTGAGTGCCGTCAGTGTTCTGGGCCCAGAGCTGGTAGTAGAACACCGTGCCGGCGGCCAGGCCGCTCAGCTGGTACGGGCTGATCGGGACCGCGGTCTTGGGCGCGGGCGCGCCGATCGGCGCCGTGGTGTTCAGCATCTGGGGGGTGGTGCTGCTGGTCAGGCTTGTCGGTGAGGTGCCGTACTTGAACCAGTACCGCGTCGGCTTGCCCTGCGGGTTGATCGTGCCCGTCAGCTGAGCGCCGTTGGTGCTGATGCCCTGCGCGCCGCCGGTGGTGGGTACCGCTGGGGCCGTGCCCTTGGTCGTGAAGCTCAGTGTCTTGGTGGTGACCGCGCCCGCGGCGTTGGATGCCTGCACCTGGAAGTAGTAGGTGGTCCCTGGGGTCAGACCGGTGACCGGCACGTTCGCTGCCTTGGGCTTGGTGCCCGCGGCGAGCGTCTTCTGCGCCGTGCGGGTGCCCAGCGCGGTGCTCGGGCCGTAGTTGTAGAGGTAGCTGGTCTTGGCGCCGTTCGGGTTGATTTCCGACCTCAGCGTGGCGCTGTTGTTGGTGACCTTGGTGGCACTCTGGATCGTGACGCCCGGGGCACCCGCGGCCAGCGCCGAGCCGGTCAGGCCGAGCCAGGCCACCAGGGCCACGCATACGGCCAAGACGTACTTCTTAGGACTCATTGCTTGTCTCCTGTCGTTGCTTCAGAAGCGGTATCTGTGTGCGCCCAACCGGCCCCCCGGGCGCAGCTGATGGGAATACAACGCGGAGATGACCCCGCAGTTGCGTAACAGTGTGTCTGGAGATCCACATTCGGGCGGGTCAGACCTTGCAGGCCGTTTCCTTGTGGAGCAGGGAAAAAGTGCCGGCCACCGGGCTCAACGGGCCGGGTTGCTGTCCCGGGGCCGGCACGAGTAAGCAACAGAAGTCCCCCACCGACAGACAGAGCCCCCGAGCCGGTAACGGCGGGGGACCATCACCTGCTCGGTGCGGCCCGGTCTAGGCCAGAAGTCCGCTGTGCTACTCGCCCGCGAAGTATCGGCTCGGGCGCTGGCGGCGTGGACCGACCCAGGTATGAAGCGATCAGACCTGTGTGCGGGCCGGGCGACGCATCAAGGTCACGAGCGGCCCCTTCGGCAGCCAGAGCTCTTCAGTCGTCTTGAAGCCGTGGCGCTCATACAAGCTGACATTGCGCGGATTCGAGCTCTCCAGATAAGCCGGCAGTCCCAGCGAGTCCGCATGCTCGAGTGCATGATGAAAAGTGAGCGCCGTAGCGTTCGCGCTTGGCCCGGTCCGGAAACACCCAGCACAGCACGGGGTGGTCGATGAACGCAGCTAGCAGGTCGGCGACGATCGTCTGCTGATCGGCTGGCCTGGCCGTGAGGACGGGTGCGTTCGCTGACACCGGAATGAAGGCTACCGGCCACTCAGGATCAGGTCCGCGGTTTCGGCCGGCACGTCCAGCTGGGGGCAGTGGCCGACCCCGTCAAGCACAACCCACTCGGCGTGTAGCTCGGTTTGGAACCGCTCCGCCGCCGCTGGCCAGTCCAGCAGCTTGTCCTCAGTGCCCCAGATGATCCGCACCGGACAGTCGATCTGCTCCGCGGGCAACGCCCAGCCGTCACGGACCGCTGCGTCCACCAGCGCGTCTGACTGCGTGAACGCTGACAGTCCGAGCAGCTGGTGTACGAGCAATTCTTTGGGAATATGCTCGTACTTGACAGTGGTCAACATCGTTGCGTTGCGCCGCCCTTCCGGTGTGGCCAGCAGCGAGTCGGCCCGCGGGGCGGCTGTTTTGGCGGCACGGGCCACGCCGCCCAGCAGCCTGATCGGCTTGTTGGCCTGCTTGGACTGAGTCCAACCACCCGCCGGCGCGAGTGCCGTGACTCTGGTCGCGCGGTTGCGTGCGGCGAGCCGCAGCGCGAGGTACCCACCAAGCGAGTTCCCCACCAGGTGAGCTTGGGGGACGTGGTGCTCGCTGAGCGCCGTATCGAGCAGCTCGACCATCGCGTCAGCGGAGACGGGATCGGGGATCTGTGGCCCGCCGGCATGTCCCGGGAGGGTCAGCGCCAGCACGTCATGGTGTCGCTCGAGCCGGGGCAGGACGAGCTCCCAGGTGCGCCAGGTGTCGCCAAAGCCGTGGAGTAAGACCAGCGGCGTTCCGCTGCCCGCGCGGTGATAAGGGGTGAAGCCGGTCACTTGGTCGCGGGGGGTTCGGTCAGGTGGCGTTCGACACGGCGGTCGGGCACCAGCCAAATCAGCGCCACACCGGTGTAAACGGCGAGCCCGAGCCAGCGGCTGGCGGTCAGCGCCAGCGCGATGCCGATGCAGTAGAGCAGGGGGGAGAGCTTGCCCTTCAGGTCGGACCCGATCGCTGCGCGCAGCGTGGAGTCAGGGCCTTCGGCTCGGAGCAGCGTCGTTTGCAGGATGTAGTAGGCCAGCCCCGCGGCCAGCAGCACGATCCCGTAGACCGCGGTCGGGACCCCGGGGAACGAATGCTCGCTCATCCAGCCGGTGCTGAACGGGATCAGCGAGAGCCAGAACAGGAGATGCAGGTTCGCCCACAGCGTGGCTCCGCTGACGCGTGAGACGGCGGCCAGCATGTGATGGTGGTTATTCCAGTAGATGCCCAGGTACACGAAGCTGAGCACGTAAGCGAGCAGGACCGGCAGCAGATGACCCAGCGCGTGCCATGAGGTACCTGCGGGAGTGCGCAGGTCCAGCACCATGATCGTGATCAGGATCGCGATCACGCCATCACTGAACGCCTCCACGCGCGTCTTCGGCACAGCGCAAGCCTAGCCGTAGGGTCGTGGTGATCTGATTCCGGGGCCGGTTGGTGGCTGACGCGCGGCTCGTGGCGCCAGCCACCGGGAGGTGTCGCTAGTCGGCGAGCGCGACGATCGCCTGGGCCCAGCGGACGTACTTGCTTTCCGCCAGATCGCGCACGGTCTTGATGTTGAAGGCAGCCTGCAGATGCTCGGCATCGCCAGCTGACACACCCTGAAGCGCGTCGACGGGCGCATCCGCCAGCTCGCTGAACTCCTTGGTTTCATACGCCTTGTCGAGGAACTTCGCTACGTCAGCCATTGACAACCTCCGGTCTTGGGATCTTGTTCTGGACTTCGTGCTGCGTTGCGCAGCCTACTGGTCGGATTCGGCGTTAGGCTGGCGTCGTGCTGCGCTTTGACCACATCGGGACCGTGGTTGACGATCTGAACGCTGCGGAGGACTTCTTCGTGGCGCTAGGTTTCGAGCGCGCTGGGGAAATGGAGGTCAGCGGCGAAGCGGTCGACTGCATCAACGGGCTCAGCGGCGTGCGTGCTGAGATCGTGATGCTGCGGGCTCCCGACGGCGGCGCAAACCTGGAGCTGTCCAAATACCACGCGCCGGTGTTTGGCGAGCGGGAGATCCCGGCGCCGGCCAACCGGCCGGGGTATCGCCACATTTGCCTCGAGGTCGATGACCTGGACGCGCGGCTGAGCGATGTGCGTGCCCGGGGGTTTGACACTGTCGGCGACGTCTGTGAGTACGGGGGCGCCTACCGGCTCTGTTACGTACGGGGCCCCGAGGGACTGATTGTGGAGCTGGGGGAGCGGGTGGCTTAGATCGGGTCATGGGTGACATCAGCAAACATCCCGTGATCTCAACGCAGTTTGGCTTTGACTCAACGGCTGCGGAGGTGATCGAAGGCGTCAATCTCGGCGGCAAGCACGCGAATCGTCACCGGCGGTGCCTCCGGCATCGGACTTGAGACAGCTCGGGCGTTGGCATCTGCCGGCGCGGCGGTGACCATCGCGGTGCGGCGGCCCGCCGAGGGCTAGCTAAGGAGCTAGCTAGGAGCGCTATGCTTCCGCCATGATCATGGTTGGTATGCACCAGGCCAAAACCCAGCTCTCAGAGCTCGTGCAGCGTGCCGAGGGCGGGGAGGAGATCGTGATCACGCGGAACGGCACGCCCGTTGTGACGCTGACCGCGATCCCGAAAGCCAACCGCATGGCGGAGGCCTTCGGCGCACTGAAGGACACTCCCGCAGTCTTTCACGACGATTTCGATGAGATTCCCGAAGAGATCGCAGTGGCATTTGGGATCCCGCAGGGCGACCGGTGAAGCTACTGCTGGACGTCCACACGGTCCTCTGGTTCACACAAGCTGACGCGCGGCTTTCGGCGAACGCGCATAGCGCGATCGTCGAGCCTGCGAACACAGTGCTGCTGAGCGCAGTTGTCCCATGGGAGATTGCGATCAAGCGCGCGCTGGGGAAACTCGACGCGGGTGACGACTATCTCCAGGTGTTGACAGAAGCCGGGGCGACCGAATTGCCCGTGACGATCGCGCACGCTCAAGCGGTCGAGCGGCTGCCGCGGCATCACGGCGATCCGTTCGACCGACTGCTCGTTGCACAGGCACAGGTTGAGGACGCGACGATTCTCACGGGCGATCCACGGATCCACCAGTACGCGGTTGCGACGCTCTGGTAGGTGCCAGCCGATCAGTTTCGTGCCCTGGACCGGTCTACATCTGGAAACCGGCTGACGGAGGCACGTCGCGATGCGGAAACTGATCTATGGCATGAACCTGACACTCGATGGCTACATCGCCGCGCACGGCGATGACATCGCGTGGAGCGGACCGAGCGACGAGCTGTTTCAGTGGTGGCTCGATCAGGAGCTAAAGGTGGGGCTGTTGTTGTACGGACGCAAGCTGTGGGAGGCCATGAGTTCCCACTGGCCGACCGGCGACTGCCAGCCCAGCGCCACCCCGGCGGAGATCGAGTTCGCGCGGAACTGGCGGGACACGCCGAAGGTGGTGTTCTCCTCGAGGCTCGAGAGAGTCGACTGGAACGCCCGCCTGTTCAGCGGCGACGCGGTCGCGGAGATCGCCCGGCTCAAGACCTTGGACGGGAGCCCGATGAGGGTCGGTGGGGCGACGCTCGCGGGCGCGGCGATGCGGGCCGGGTTGATCGACGAGTATACGGTCGTCACCCACCCGGTCCTGGTGGGTGCCGGCAGGCCGTTCTTCAGCAAGCTGGAAGGCTGGGTGAACCTGAGCCTCGTGGAGACAAGGACGTTTCCCGGCGGGGTGGTTATGAGCAGGTACGAGGCGAACCGCTAGGAACCTCGGGGTTGAGGCGGTGGGCCTCCACCAGTTCCCAGCGAAACGGTGATCCGCTGGGGCGGTCGATTATCTGAGCCAAGCTCACATCGACCAGGCGCTGTGCCTTGGGCCAGGCAGCCAGCCGCGAGTCGTCCCAGACGATCTGCGCGCTGCCCGTGAGCTGTACGGTGCGTCCGGTGTCCCAGCCGATGAACAGCAGGCCGATCGCCGGGTCGACGCTGAGGTTGCCGAGCGTCTGGAACATATTGTTTCCCTGGTAGTCCGGGAAGGTCAGCGACCGGCCGTCGGTAGCGACCTGCACAAACCCCGGACGGCCACCGCGATGGGAGGCATCGTCACCGCGCTCACGGTGCCGACTGGCGACAAAGAACGTGTCAGCGGAGGCGAGCAGCGCTCGCTGCCCGTTGTCGAGCCGGTCGCTGATCCGCCCGCCAGCTGGTGTGTCAGGGTCGGTCAGGGCGCGCGGATAGCGGCGCTGGATGTATTTCGGGCAGTTGCCGAAGACCTCGCGAAGCTGGACTCGCAGGCCGTCCGGGCTTGAATGGGCGGTTCCGTTGAGACGGATCCGTGATCGGCTCATCGGTTCAAGCACGACCAGGCCGACCGGTGTGGGGCCGGCTGCCAGGGCTGTCGCCAATGGGTCGGCCGGATCCAGTGGGGTTTCGATCGCCAGCTGATCGGCAGCAATCGCGTGCGCGAATCCGGGAGGGCCGCTGAGCGGCGATGCCCAGACGTGGCCGGCCGGGTCGCTGCTGGCCGCTACCACGAACGGCTGCTCCGCGAGAAAGTCGGCGAGGTCGGGGTCGATCGTGGGACTGATCATCTGGGCGCCGAGCTTGGCGGCTGCGTCCTGTACTCCGGCGCGGCGCTGGACGGCTTGCTCACCCGCGTGAAACACCTCGCGCGTCACGCTGGCCCCTAACTGACGAGCTCTCGCTCGTGCCAGAGTTCAGGAAACCGCCGGTGCGTATCGGTGATCAGACGCTCACGCGAGCTCGGTCCGCCGAAGCGCTCGCGATCATGGTTGGCGAACGGGCGCTCGATTGCGTCCAGGGAGTCGACCGCTTGCCGTGTCGCCGAGCACCAGGTCTCATCCGCAGGGGCGGGGCGGGCGAGCAACGCCGTGATCGCGTCCATCAGTGCGCCCTTCGCGCAGATCATTTCGGGCGTTGTCTGCTTCAGGCAGGCGCCGTACTCGCCGGTGAGCCAGGCACGGTAATCGGCATCTACCGCGTCCTCAGCGCCGCCTGCCGCCACGTAGCGCTCGCGAAAACGCGAGCTGACCGCCGCCGGGTCTCGGTTCGCGTCGTCGAGCAGCGCGGCATGGTCGTCGGGCACCATCGGCGTCCCGTCAGGGAGGACGTATGTCGCTAGCGGAAGCAGTCCGCGTTCCACCAGTGGGTAGACCGACTCCTGCATCGGCCGGAAGCTCTCGCGGACGTACGCGATGTCTTCAGTGGCTGAGGCCGGGAGACGCGCGTTGTCGCGATACGGGGTCATTGAGTTTCAAGCTAGGCCGGGGTGGCAGGGGTGACGCCCAGACAGTGTCGCACCGGGCTGCAAGCGGAGCTAGCGGCTGTCCGCAGCGCGCTGCTAGGTTCCGCCGCATGGACCGTCCGTGGCAGCCGCGTCCCAACGCGTTACTGGTCGTATCCGTGGTGGTCTGGCTGCTGTGTAGCTTCGGCCAGGCGCTGCGCGCCGGTGTGCATAACGGCGGCGTAGCCGCGGCGATCGGATCCTTGTTCGCGACATTGGCGATCGCGTGGGTGCTCCGAAGCCTGGTCCGGGCAGTGCGGCGCGAGCCGATTCGGGACCCTGTGATTTCGCCTGGGCTGTTCTTCGGCGGCGCGGTATGCGGGCTGCTCATTGCCGTCGGCTCCACACCGCACTACGGGTGACCTGGCAGCGAACGGGCGTTCGTTCGGTGGTCAGTGTGCTAACGTGTGGCCATGCGTTTGCACATTAGCCTCGATGACGGGCTAGTTGAGGAACTGGACGGAAGGGTCGGCGCCCGGATGCGTAGCCCGTTCATAGCTGCGGCACTGCGCCGTGCGCTGGACGACGAACGCCGCTGGGAGGCGATTGCCGGCGCGGCTGGCGCCATTCCGGAGGCCGGGCACGACTGGGACGAGGATCCAGCGACATGGGTCAGGAGCCAGCGCAGCACCGACCCTCGCCGAGTCGGGTAGCTGTCTAGAGCGTGAGCGTGTTGCTCGACAGCACCGTGCTGATCGATCTGCTGCGGGGGCGGAAGCAGACCGTTGAGCGGCTCGCCGCGCTACGTCAACACGCGGAGCCGCCGTTTACGACGGCGATCAATGTGGACGAGATCCATCGCGGTCTGAGGGCGACGGAGAGGCCTGCTGCCGTCGGGCTGTTTGACGGTCTGCGCGTCGCGCCCATCGGGCGCATCGAGGGCGCCCGAGCCGGCGACTGGCGTCGCGAGCATGCGGCCGCCGGTGTCACGCTCGCACAGGCGGATTGCCTGATTGGTGCTGTCGCAGTGTCGCTCGGCGTACCGCTTGCGACCGGGAACCCGAAACACTTCCCGATGTCCGAGCTTCAGGTCCAGCATTGGCCAGTCGGCATGTAGAACGTCGGACCGTTACCCGAGAAGTAGAACGTCGGTCGAATGACAGTAGCTCTTTGTCAGCGAACGGGTGTTCCGCAGGCGGCCTGGCGTGCTACGCTGTAGCACATGGATGTTTCGGTTCGCGATCTACGGAACGAGACAGCCAGGGTGGTGGCTGCTGTCGAGTCTGGCGTCCCCGTGACGTTGACGGTTCACGGCCGCGCGGTGGCGGACATCGTGCCACGGGCTGGCCGGCACGAACGAAGGCCGTCGGGGGTTGTGCAGGCCGAGCTAGGTGAGCTCGCGGATCTCGCCAGCAAACTTGGCGTGAAGGGCGCTACGGACTTGTCGGACTACGACGCTGGGTTGAGCAGCGACGACTTCTGATGGCCTCGCCGTTCCTGCTCGACACGAGTGTGTTCATCGCAGCTGAGACGGGGCGAGCGCTCTCGCCGTTGCCCGAGGGGGACATGCGCATATCGGTGGTGACGCTCGCGGAGTTGAAGCTCGGAGTTCTGCGGTCGTCGGGCGCTGTACGGGAGCTGCGGTCCGCGACAGTGGCTAGGGCCGAGCGCTTCATTCCTGTTTCGGTCGATGAGCATGTCGCTGACGGTCTCGCCAGCCTGTTGTCGAAGCTGCGCTCCTCGCAACGCCGGTCCAAGGCGTTTGACTGCTTTGTGGCCGCTACTGCGCTGGCGCACGATCTGACCGTTGTCGCTCAGGACCACGATTTTGAGGAGTTGCAGGCCGTCGAGCAGCGCCTCCGCGTGGTGCTGGTCTAGGAGAACGTCCTCAGGCCGGAGAATTCGGCAGGCCCGCGGGGCACGGCGCCGCCACTGGATGACAACGAACCACTGACAGCGGGGCAGAATCTCACTGACAAAGGAATGACGCTCCACGCAGTGCAGGACGTTGCATGGGCGTAACGCTCGATAATCTGCGTTATGTAACGCGGAAGCTGGGCATAGCCGTCCGCATCGGCGCGAACCGCACTCACGGTCAGCGAGTACGCGCTAGCTACTACCGGAGCCTCACCTGGACCCGCGCGGTGCTGTTCAAGCGCGAAGAGAGGCGTCGGTCGCGATCGCTGCGGCTACACCGCGGCCGGCTCGCGAACCGTACGACGCGGGATCTGTACGCCGCCCGCGGGCTGAAGTGAGCCATAGAGAACGTCAGGGTCAAGATCAACATCCCCTGGCCACTCGATGGTTCGTGACCCGGGACGGATCCGCACCAGCTCGAAAATCGAGCGATTGTCTCGGATCGGCGCAAATACGCCGCCTTGCGCGAGTACTTGCCCGACGTCAACGTCCTTCACCGCGCCGTCTGAGAAGGTCAGGCGCAACCAACGCTCGTGAAGCGGCTTGACCTCGGTGATGCTGATGAGTGTGGTCATGGCAGCGGTGCGATTGGATTCGTGGGCTTCAGCCGATCTGTCCAGGATCCCGCCCGGGCGCCGAGAGCCGGGAATAGCGACTGGTCGATGACCGCTTCGATGTCGTGTTCCAAGCGCATCGGATCCACGCTCGGTATGTGACGCCAGCGCTCGAGCAGTGTTGCCGCACTTACGGCTCGGCTTTGAAGGCCGCGCAGCTCGGTGCGCGGCGCACCTGCCTCAGTGATCGTGATTCTCTCACCGCGCGCGGCGCGCTCCACGGCTTCGCCGACGTTAGTACGCAAGTCGCGAATGCTCATGTTCGACACGCGCCAACAGTACACCCGCGAGACCGACGTACAGTGGTCGCGAGATAGATGCCCGGCCGGGGGACGGATTTCCTTACACGAGGGCCAGTTCCGGCCGGTGCTCCCGGAGCCAAGCGTCGAGGCGCGCGGTTTCCTCTGTGTCTTCGTAGACCTCGAGCTCCTTAGCCCGGAACCAGCGGAACTTTGCCCAGATCACGTAGCGGTTGTGGTACACGAGTTCGCCCTCTTGCGATCGGACGTGATCAGTGCCGCGGACGCACACGCTCGTGCGCCATGGCGGGCCGACCGCGAGCACCTCGTCGGCGTCGATCTGCAGACCGGCGTCAACCAGGCGCTGCTCCCAGCGGCGGTGCGCCGCCTTGCCGCGATGCTCGCCGGCCCAGGAGTTTTCCCCCGGAAACCGCAGAACGACGTCGCTGGCGTCGAGCAGCATCGCGGGCCGGATGTCCCCGCGCCGGAGCGCGGCGAACACGAACTTGGTGACCTTCAGGAACAGCCAGGACTGGAACATCTGGCACCTCGCTAGATTGATCGCTCTAGCGAGTAGACTACGCGGTCGATCGACTTATGGCAACCGACACTCGAACACGGATCCTCGACGCAAGCGCCGCGCTGCTCGCGCGTCAGGGCTACAACGCCACCGGCGTCAAGCAGATCGTGACCGAGGCGAAGGCCCCGTTCGGGTCGGTGTACCACCACTTCCCCGGCGGCAAGCAAGAGATCGGCGCCGCGGCGGTCGTGATCTCCGGCAAGCTGTATGAGCAGCTGATCCCAGCGGTGTTCGACAACACGCCCGACCTCCCGACCGGAGTCCGGTGGTTCTTCAACGGTGCAGCCCAGCATCTGGTTGAGACCGACTTCGCGGACGCCTGTCCGATCGCGACCGTGGCCTTGGAAACTGCGAGTACCTCAGAGCAGATGCGCGAGGCTTGCGCGGCGGTGTTCAACTCCTGGATTGCCGCGGGCTCTGAGATGCAGCAGACGCGTGGCGGCCTGTCCCCTGAATCCGCCCGCCGGTTGACGATCGCCATGATCGCGGCGCTGGAGGGGGCGTTCGTGCTTGCGCGCGCGCAACGCAGCGTCGAGCCACTGGAGGTTGCCGGCGAGCTGGTGGCCGAGGCGGCAGAGCGCGAGCAATCCCTGGGCCAGCGTGCTGTCTCGCGCGCGCCAGCTAGCGACGAGACCTCGGGCTAAACCGGTGAGCGGCTCACCGCGGCGTCAACTTCGAGCCGTAGCGTCGTTCTAGGCTCCAACATTCGTCCAAAACTCTGTGGTTCTCTTGCCCCAGCCCGCCGTGTGTGCTTGAGCGCCGCCCCAGCAGGGTAAAAAGAGAGCGCTGACGCAGAGACCGCGCCCTTGCGGTTTCTACCCGAGCGGTGGATGCCTCGGGAAGTCGGCGTGTCCTGCTGGGCCCGGTCTGGATGGCCGTGACTCCGCCCCATCCCGACCACTTTGGTGCTGCTATGCCCGCCGCTGTAGGTGGCTGATCCGAGGGTCCGTTAGGACCCTTGTCGCTAAACCCAGATAGACGCAAATATTGCGCGTTGCGCAAAGAATCAGCTGCGGCTTGACACGATGTCGAGCCGCCATACGCTGTTAACCAGGTATGGGGACAGGGAGAGACGTCCGTGATGATCCGGGGTTAGAGCAGCGCCTACTTCGCGCTGCCACGCGTTTCCGGGAGGAACACTCGTCTCGCTGGCTCCTTTGCACCGGGGTTCTGGCTGCACTCGTCCTCTCGGCGGCTATCGCTTCGGCGACGTTGGGCAGTTCGCATCGCGTTCAGCTCCCCACGGCTGGAATCACCGCTGGGCTGTTTGTACTCTGCGCGCGCTCGCTTATTCCGGTCGGTGGCATCTGGCTGTCCCCCGCGCAGCTCGCCCTGGTCCCGATGTGGCTCCTCTTACCTCCGGAGGATGTGCCCCTGCTTGTGATCGGCTGCATCACGGTCGAGCTGCTGGTTCCCGGCGCGTCGGTCCGTCCCGGGTTGGCCGTTTACCTGACGCGCATTGGCGACTGCGCCTACGCCCTGGGGCCTTGCCTGATTCTGACCTTGTTCGGTCCCACGCACTTCAGTTGGGCGGCCTGGCCGATCTATCTAGCCGCGCTCGCTGCGCAGTTCGTTTGTGACGTCGCCCGCGTCGGGGTGTGTTGGGTTGCCGAAGGCAGCCAGCCAGCAACCTGCCGCGAGCT
>JAFMRN010000135.1 GCA_017354065.1 Solirubrobacterales bacterium | reverse complement strand
AGGCACACGGGCCCGCGGGTCGTCACGCGGACCACGCTCGTGACCGTCACCGCCAACGCTTCCGGAACGCCGGTCGGGACCGCCAAGCGGGTCTCGCGAGTTGAAGGCCAGCAGGCCTCAGGCGCCGCAGAGGCCTACGCGCGCGGCTCCAGCTCAAAGACCGCCAGGACCAGCACGTCTGCGACGCCGCGCTCGGGCTCGGCCGACACGTATCCCAGCGAGACGACCTCAACCACCCCGGCACCCGCCTACGGCAGCTCCAGCGTCCGGCGCGCCGTATCCCCGACGGTGCCCTCCGGGCGCGCGCAGTCGAGCAAGCCGGCCCCCCAGGTGGTCCCCGACCGGCTCCGCGGCTCGGGCGGTACCGGCACGTTTGCGCCGCCGTCGACCGGCAAGCGACAGGGACGTGCGGTCGGCTCGACCTCGGATCCCAGCACGTCTTCGCAGGGCAGCACGTCGTCTCAGGGAACCGATCCCTCCCAAACGACCACGCCTTCCGGCGGTGGCTCCGCCTCCGGTGCCGGCTCCACGTCCGGCGTCGGTTCGCTGTCTGACAGCAGCCCGGACACTCAGCCCAGCACCGAGATTCAACCGATAGTGCTCTGAGCTATCGGCCCCAGGTTCGGGGTCATGCTGAAGGTCTCGAACGCGCGGAAGCGGTTGAAGCGGCTGTGTGCGTGGCCGTGGAAGTCCGCCGACCCGGTCGTGAGCAGCCCCAGCTCGGCGGCCTTGCGTACCAGCAGCTCGGTCTGCTCGCGGTTGTGGGTGACATAGAAGGCCTCGACGCCGTCCAGTCCGTAGCCGTGGAAGCGCTCCAGCGCCGCGAGCACCGCGTCGCCCGCGTCGATGTCCCAGAAGGGGTGGGCCCAGACCGCCAGCCCGCCGGCGCCGTGGATCAGCTCGATGGCATCCGCCATGCTGGGCGCGCTGCGCGGAAGGAAGCCCGGCGTGCCCTCGATCAGGTAGGCGACCAGAAACGCGGACGGCTCGTTGACGCCTTCTGAGTCCAGGCGGTCTTGGTTGTCTGGGTGGTCGACCACGGCCTGGGCCAGGTGTGGCCTGCCGACCGGCTTGCCGCCGCGCACCAGCTTGGCCAGGTAGTCGGTATCGACCGCCCAGCCAAGCTCGCGCAGGCGTTGGACTATGCGGGTCGCGCGGTGCTTGCGCTCCAGGCGCGAGCTCTCCAGCTGCGCCGCCAGCGGCTCATTATCCGTGTCGATCAGATAACCGAGCAGGTGTAGGTCCTCCGCCGGCTCGTCCAGCACCGAGATCTCGACGCCGGGCACGACCGTGATCCCGTGCTGTGAGCCCGCGGCGCGTGCCTCGGCGACGCCCGCGACGCTGTCATGGTCGGTCACCGACAGCAGCTTCACGCCGGACGCGGCGGCCGCGGCGACGACGCCGGCCGGCGCCAGCTCACCGTCTGAATGCAGCGAGTGGCTCTGGAGATCGAAGGCGGGAGCGTTCGGCGACATGGACCAGCGAGCGTACCTCTACGTGTGAGATCTGGCACCCGCGTAGCGGCTTCTTAGGGCAGCCTAACTCACGGTGTGCTACGTTCCTCGAGCAATCCCGACCCCTGGGATAGGACTTGATTGCATGAGCAACCAGCTGGACTGCAAGCACACCCGTAAGACGAACTGGAGCTTCTACCTCTGGGTCGCCGTCGTCCTCGCCGTAGCCTGCGTGGCCGTCGTGTTCGGCTGGCACGCCGGTGACGGCACGCCAGATCCTACGGATCAGGGTGCCGCGCTGCACATGAGCCACACCACCGCTGTGATCAACAGCGCGATCCTTGTGTTCCGCGAGGGTCTGGAGACGATCCTCGTGCTGGCTGCGGTAACCGCATCCTTCCGCGGACGCAACGCCGGATATCGCAGGCCCGTGGCAGTCGGCGGCGGGATCGGCCTGGCTGCCACCGTCGCGACCTGGTTCGTGTTCGTGGGGATCACCTCGCTGTTCGGCAAGGGTGGCTTCGGCCTGCAGGCCGCCACCGGCATCCCCGCGATCATCGTGCTGTTGATCGTGATGAACTGGTTCTTCCACAAGGTCTACTGGACCGGCTGGATCTCCCACCATCACAAGCGGCGCAAGAGCCTGTTGTCCGATAGCTCGGGTCGCGGCCGCCAGGGTGCGCTGCTCGGTTTCATCCTGCTGGGCTTCACCTCGATCTACCGTGAGGGCTTTGAGATCGTCCTGTTCCTCCAGAACCTGCGGGTCAGCTTCGGCTCCAGCGTCGTGCTGGAGGGCGTCACGCTCGGCGCGCTGTTCACCGTCGCCGTCGGGATCCTGACCTTCAACCTGCACGCCCGCCTGCCCTACAAGCGGCTGCTGATCATCACCGGCGGCCTGCTGCTGGTGGTCCTGTTCGTGATGGTCGGTGAGGAGGTCAATGAGATGCAGCTGGCCGGCTGGCTGCCGACCAGCTCCATGGGCTTCAACCTCCCGGGCTGGACTGGCCAGTGGTTCTCGCTGTTCGCCAACTGGCAGACCGTGATCGCCCAGGTCGGTGCGGTGTTCATCGTCGTCGGCTCCTATGTCGGCGCCCAGTACCTGAAGGTCTGGCGTCCGCGCCGCCGCGGGGAGGCCGCCGCGCACATCGCCGAGGAGCCGCCCGCTGCGGTTCCCCCAAGCGTCAGCTCGGCGCCGACGCCGGCGCACTGAGCGCCGTCAGATCGGCGCGACGTGGGCGTCTGTAGCGCCGCGCACCGCGCCGATGGACAGCTCGTCGCGTAACTGATCGACCATCTCATTGGTAACCAGCTTCCCGTTCCCGGTGCGCTGGACGAAGCCGTTGCGGATGGTGACTCCGTCGTCATCCGCCTCGCCCGCGGTTCGCTTCTCATGGCGTGCGCGTTCACGGACGGCAGAGAGGTCGTCGTTGATGCTCAGCATGGTGCGCACGCATCAGATGCTAAAGCAGCAGCGTGTCGGTGTCTTGGGTTTGCGCCGGGTCCCGGCTCTCAGCGGTGACGTTGGGCCAAAAGGCGCCATATAGGAGCCTTTTGGCCCAAGCTAGGCAGGCCGCAACGCCTGATCCCGGCGTTGGCGCGGCACGTGCCAAACTGATCTGCCACGCCCGCTTGGCGCAATTGGCTAGCGCACCTGATTTGTAATCAGGCGGTTGTCGGTTCGAGTCCGACAGCGGGCTCTTACGCGGCGGCGTCCTCCGCGGTTGGGCGATCGTGCGCCTCCCACGCCTGCTGGAGCTCGGCCAGCAGTGCGTCCAGGGGCACCCCGTCCGCGAGTGCGTGGCGGGCGAGGAACCCGACGACGCCGGCGGCGCCCTTGTGGTTGTGGAACTGGAGCCAGCGAACGGAGTCGAGCGCGCGGGCAAGGTTCGGATATTTACGCCGCGTGATGACGGCGCTGAGCACTTCGCGTGCGTAGTTGCTGTCTGCTGCGGTGGTGCCGCTCATGCGAGTCTCGCTTTCTTGCGGTTCTGGACCGGCTAGACGGGTCTATGGTGCGGGGGAGGGTCCCATAAACCGAAAACGGGTGCATCCGTAGTTTATGCTGGCCCTGAGTGCGGCACGCGGGCGGTGCGTCCGACCCGGGCACGGAACCCGGGTCGAGACGCGAACTGGCGCGGTGTCAGCACCTCTCCTGGAGGTCGACGGCGCGCTCGGCAACTCCCGAGGTGGGAACCGCAACGTTCTTGGTCTTGTGGGCAGGCATGCAGTAGTCCGCGGTCGAGCTGCCGCCACCGCCGCCCGGGGCGCCACCGTACCAGTACATGATCCGCACCTTCTCATTGTGATTCAGGCAGTTGGTGTAGTTCTGGTGAACGAAGCTCAGGCCGCAGCTGGCGGCAGAGGCGGGTGCGGCGGTCGCCAAACACGCGGTGACGCCGCCTGCGGCGACCAGGCCCAGGCTCGCGACGCGGGCGCGTGTGGCCAGGCTGCGGAACTTCGTCGTGCGGTTATTCACGGATGTCTTCCTCTCAGTGGTTGGACTAACAGGGGATGGTTGTCGCCATTCACCTGAACCTGACATCGACGTGCGATATCGCCCCGGCGACCGGACGTTTGCCGATCGCCGAGTGCAACGGATTGGGCTCAGAGCCAATCCATTTACGTGAAGACCCCCGTCCACTATCGCCGTCGCCCCGACCCTGTTACTCCCGACCCGCGAGCGACCGTAATACTCGTGACCCCATGCGTCAAGCGCCAGCCATCAGTAACAATTTGCTTGGTGTTAATGACTGATGTGTTCGAGAGAACTGGACCGGGCGGCTACACGGTTTCGACCGATCCGGGCAGGCTGGACGTAGACCGTATCCACCGGTTCCTTGCTGGCTCCTACTGGTCGCCCGGGATTCCGCACAGCACCGTCGCGCGGGGGATCGCGAACTCGCTGGCATTCGGCCTGTACGCGCCTGACGGCCAGCAGGCCGGGTTTGCGCGGGCCATCACCGACCGGGCGACGCACGCCCACCTCGCCGACGTCTATGTCGAGGTAGCCCATCAAGGACGGGGCCTCGGGAAGTTCCTGGTCTCGTGCGTAATGGAGCATCCGGAGCTGCAATCGCTCCGACGCTTCACGCTGGGCACCGCGGACGCGCATGGCCTGTACGCGCGTTTTGGCTTCGGTCCGCTACCCAAACCTGACTGGCAGATGTCGATCGAGCGCCAACCTGAAGAGATCTGGCCGTGACCACCCTGTACGTGGATTTCAACTCCCCCTACGCGTATCTGGCGTTCGAGCGTGCTCAGCACGTGTTCGGTGCGCAGCCGCGGATAGAGGTGATCGCGCTGGCGTTCCTGCACCGCCACTACCAGCGGATTCCGTGGTCGCTGAAGGACACCGAAAAGCCTGAAGGGATGGCCGACTGTGAGACGCGTGCCCGCGACTACGGCCTCCCGCCGCTCAGATGGCCGCCCGGCTGGCCGCTTGCCAGCTACAGCCTGGCGCCACTGCGCGCCGCTCACGCCGCGGCCAGGGAGGGGGCGCTCATAGCCTTCAGCGCCGCCGCGTTCCGGCGCCACTTCCGGGACGGCCTGGGGCTGACGACGGACGGCGACATCGCGGAGGTCACAAAGCACGCGGACCTCGACCCGCAGACGATCCACGCCGGGATCGAAAGCCAGGAGGTGAAGGACTCGCTCAAGAACGCCACCCAGCGCGCGATCGAGCTTGGCGTGCCCGGTGTGCCGACCACACAGGTCGGGGAGCGGCTGTTCTGGGGTGACGACCGGCTGGCCGAAGCGTCTGGTACGCGGCTCCGCGGAACCGTCTCAAGTCAAGGTTGAGGGTTGGCACGGCGGCGCGGCAGGGCCGCTTAAAGAGGGAGACCGGGCCGCGCGTGGCGCGACCCGGCCTGAGGAGGAGAGCAGCTGGCTGGTGGGGGACAGCCAGCGACGAGATGCGCTGTTACGGCAGGGGGAGCCGGCCCGAGCTGTCGTTCTTCAGCAGAGACAGGGTCGTGCCGACCGGAACGCAGGTGGAACAGGTCTGCAGTCCGCCCTGGCCAACGACCGGAAGGCCGGCGGGGTTGACGGGCAGCCTGCCGGAAGCGAGGCCGGTCACCGGAGCGGCGATCGGCACCCGGGTCACGGTCGAAAGCAGGCCCTGGGGGTTCACGGAGGGGAGCGCGAGGGCAGAGGAGGCGCTCAGGAGCGTGGCTCCCGTCACTCCAACTGCTGCCAGCGCTACGCGGCCGCGGCGGAGGAGCGGGCGCGCCGGGCGGGAGTTGTTGTTGTCAAGTGAGGTAGTCATCGCCCGCTAAGGGCTATCAGCAGCTGCCCGATCGCACAATCAAAACGCAAAAAACCATAAGCCAGGCGCCCGTGTTCATCGGCTGTACACCCATTCACCTGTGTGTTTTGTGTACTGCGTGTGGTGGTGGTAGGAAGCTTGCACCTTTAGGCGCTTCTCGCTGTAGCTTCGGTGCATGCTGGGATCGAGAACCAGTGCGCTACTGGCAATGACGCTCGCACTTTGCGTGCTGGCGCTGGCAGCCGGAAGAGCTGCGGCGTCGGAGACCGTCGGCTTCGACGTGTCCTATCCGCAGTGCCGCACGGGGATGCCGGGGGTCTCGAGCTTCGCGATCGTCGGGGTCAACAGCGGCTGGACCACGAGCGAGAACCCGTGCCTGGCGCGCCAGCTGCGCTGGGCGCTCACGTCGACCAGGGGTTACCCGCAGGCGTCGTTCTACATCGACACGGCCGACCCGGGTCCCCGGGTCAGCGACTGGCCACGACACGGTGCGAGCCCCTACGGCGCCTGCCACGGGTCCTGGTCCTACGCGTGTGCGTACCTCTACGGCGCCCAGCGCGCCGAGCACTCGTACCGGTTCGTCAGCGCGCTGGACGCGGGTCTCGCGCGCGCCGCGCCGTGGTGGCTCGATATCGAGACCTCCAGCAGCTGGGCGAGAACCGTCCGGTCTCTGAACCGAGCTGCGATCCAGGGCTTCGTCGCGGGGCTGCACCGCGCGGGTGTGCGCCAGAAGGTCGGCATGTACTCGACCGCACTGCAGTGGTGGCGGATCACCGGGCTCGGCGCGTCGACCACCCCCGGGGCGTTCGGCGGTTCGCCGCACGCGTGGGTGGCCAGCTCGATCGAGTCGCGTGCCAGCGCGCAGCGGCTGTGCTCGCTCCGCAGCTTCACCGGCGCGGTCCCGGAGCTCGTCCAGTACCAAAGCGGCGGATTTGACGTTGACCTGCGGTGCTAAACCGTCGTGGCGCCCCG
>JAFMRN010000020.1 GCA_017354065.1 Solirubrobacterales bacterium | reverse complement strand
GCCGCGCCGCCTGCATCAGGGACCGGATGGACCACTCGGGCTGGTCATAGTCGACTACCTACAGCTAATGCGAGCCGACGAGCGCGCGGCAAACCGTGTGGAACAGGTCAGCCAACTGAGCCGTGGGCTCAAATCACTCGCCAAGGAGCTCGAGGTGCCGGTGATCGCCCTGTCGCAGCTCAGCCGCGCGGTCGAGCAGCGTGCCGACCGCCGGCCAATCATCTCCGACCTGCGCGAGTCAGGTCAGATCGAGGCCGACGCCGACCTGATCATGTTCATCTACCGCGAGGAGGCAAATCTCGACCTCCAGTCAGCTCGCCCGAACGAGGCCGACCTGATCATCGCCAAACACCGCAGCGGGCCCATCGGAGAGATTGTCCTCACGTTCCAAGGGCGGTACCCGCGGTTCTGGAACTACAGCGGTCCGCGGCTAGAGCGGCCGGTGTAACACGGCTCACAGCCAGCGCGTGTTGGCCGTGCCTCTCGGGAGGGCGGTAACGAGCTTCTCGGCGTGCACCATCGACTGCGGATCGCCAACGGTCTCGACCACGCCGCTGAGTAACCGCGTGACTTCGACCCTCACCGGCTCAGGCCAGATGTGGTCGCCGACACTGATGTCTACGTGGAACTTCAGGAAAGCTGTGGCGAGCCGAGCGACCTGGCCGCATGGGCCCGCGACGAGATCACCGATCAAGAGCTCGTCGACCGCGGACTCGTTGCTGCCGCTGAGCGGTTCGGGCGGTACGCCGCCTAGACGCAGGCGTTCAGCACCCGTGGGCGCTCAGTGCGCCAGCCGGTGCTCGGCCGCCCGGCTGCGAACCGTCCGCTTGTCGGCGAGCGACATCGCCCCCGGGTGCCCATCACCCGGCCACGGAGTCAGAATCAGCAGCAGCCGTGTGTCCTCCCGCGCGTGGACCGCATGGCGCTCGCTGGGCGCGAAGGAGAACATCAGTCCGGTTCCGCCGCTGACTGTCTGTTCGGCGCTGGTCACCTCGACCTGCCCGCTCAGCACCGTCACCCACGCGTGCTCGTGCACCTGGTGTTCCTGAAGGCTCTCCCCGGCGGGGATCTCGAGCAGCACGGCTCGACCCCCGTCAACGCTCTGGAGAATCTCCGGCGCGCCCGGACGCACATCGATCGACCTAAGGTCCCAGCTCTGCATACGACCTCCCGCGCTTGTGCTCTCCAAAGACACTAACCCTCTGTCAAGCGCCCCGCTGATTTGGACGCCGAGTCCATGTGCAGGTGGGACAGGTGGTGGTAGGCTTCTTGCATGAAGGTCGTGCACCTGAACCCGGGCGACCAGACCGTCGCCGAGATCACCGACGAGATCCAGCGTCTGCTGGTCGACGGCAAACGTGTCGCTGTCACGGTGGCAGTCGAGGATGAGCTTCTGTCTCCGCAGCAGGCAGCCGACCGGCTCGGGTTCTCACGCCAACACGTGGTACGCCTGATCAATGCCGGGGAGCTCGCCGGGCAACAGATGCCGGGATCAAGCTACTGGCAGATTCCAGCGGGCTCGCTCTTGGCATTTGAGCAGCGCCGCCAAGCAGCGCGCGAGCGGGCAGACGCCTTCTCGCGCTCGCTGGACGATCTCGGCGCCCCGCTTGAATGAGCCCGACCGCCCACCGCGGGTAGTGATCGACACCGACGTCATCTTCTCTCGCGTCCTGCACGAACTCATTGGCCGACTCGCCACCGAGCTAAGACTGATGGATGTGCTCTGGAGCGACGAGCAGGTAGCTGAGGCGGAACGGGTCCTAATCGAGCGCAAGGCGCTGCCGGCTGCCTCAGCGCACCGGTGGGTCGCATATCTGACCAACGCGTTCCCCCAACGGCAAAGTCGATCTTTCCGCTGTCCCACACGAACCCGATCTGGCGCGGCTCACCGAGGATCCGAATGACCGACACATCTGCGCACTCGCTATAACCGGCCGTGCGGAAGTGCTGCTCACTCGTGACCGTGGCTACCTAAGGGCGAGCCTGGCCGAGCATGGCGTGACCGTCCGCGAACCAGGCGGATTTCTCGCGGATACCTTCGGTGAGCAGCCCTCAGCTGTGCTCCGCACACTTGAGGAGCAGGCGAAGGTGTGGGGCGGCGGTCACCCGCTCAACGAGCTATTGGACGCGATCGAACGCGCGGGTTCCGGGAGACTCGCCGACCTTGCGCGAGCCGCGAGCAGTGACCCCGGCACCGAGCCCTAAGCCCACCGACCTCTATCGCCCGGCTCTGTGACCGGTGCCGCAATTGGTCAACGACTCGTTGACCAATTGCACCAGCTCCCGGCTAGGCCCCGCGGTGCGACGGCTCCGGGTCGGCGTCCAGGTCCAGGTCCGCGACCGGCACGGCCTCTTCGGAGCGCTCGGGGAGCGGCTCGTTGATGAACAGGTGGCCCAGGTCGGCCAGGTCCTCGATCGCGTACCAGCTGGCGTTGCGGCAGGCCATGACGGTGGCGGTCCAGTCGTCGACGGTGACGCCGCTGGCGAGTTGGTCCTGCTTGGTCTCGACCTTGACGCGGAACTCCACGTGGTCGACGGTCAGATCGACGTAGGGCGGCTTGGAAATGGCGTTGATCTCCTCGATGCAGTCCGCGTCCAGTGCGGGCAGCTGCTCGGGGTCACAGATCAGGTTGCTGAGCGCGTCGAGGGCGACTTCGGCCAGCCATTCCGTTTCGGCTTGTACGCGATCGCGATAGGCGAAAGCGGCTCGTTCTCGAAGGTTCATAGACAATTTTTGGCGTGCTTGACGCCTGGATGGTGTGATTTAGGCCCCAGTTGGCACACTTGGGGGTAGCGGAGTGGTGTGACATCGGTCCCATTAGTGGGATTTCCTCCCGAAGCGAAGCTACCCGGCCGACACCTACGAAAAACCATGCCACCCGAACCCCAGCCGCTCGGCCCGCCGACCAGCTTCAGCGGAGCGAAGCCCCCGACGCCGACCACCCTCAAAGGCCGTTACGCCGAACTTCGCCCGCTGGCCCCGGCCGACGACGCCCAATCACTCTACGAGCTGTCCCACGCACCAACCGGCGACCCCCGTGTCTGGACCTACCTGTACGAAGGCCCCTACCCGAACCTGGCCGCCTACCGCGAAGACCTCCACAGAACAAACGACGGGCTGACCTTCACCGTCCTCACCGGCGACCGCCCCGCGGGCACCGCCTCCTACCTGGCGATCACGCCCGAGCACGGCAGCATCGAGATCGGGAACATCTGGTTCGGCCCATCGCTGCAAAAAACCCGGGCCGCGACAGAGGCGATCTACCTGCTCGCCAAACACGCCTTCGACGACCTCCACTACCGCCGCCTGGAATGGAAGTGCAACTCCCTGAACCAACCCTCACGCAAAGCCGCAGCCAGGTTCGGGTTCGAATATGAGGGCACCTTCCAAAAGCACCGCGTGGTCAAGGGCCGCAGCCGAGACACCGCCTGGTTCGCGATCACCGATGACCGCTGGCCACCCCTAAGACAGGCCTTCGAGACCTGGCTGGACCCGGAGAACTTCGACGCCGAGGGCCGCCAACGTTCACAACTAACCCGCACACGCGCGCGCGAAGGCGGGTAGGGTCGCGCAGATGATCGACGCCGTCGCCGAACGCGCACACCAGTTACTGCCGGCCGACCACGCTGAGGCGGCGGCCACGTTCATCCGCCACTACTACCGCTGGCTGCCGGAGGCGGACCTGAAGGCGAACACCCAGGAGGACCTGTACGGCGCGGCCATCGCCCACTGGAACCTCGCACAGCAGCGCAACCCGGGCGAGCTGAAGCTGCGCATCTACAACCCCGAGAACGAGCGCGACGGCTGGTCCTCCCCCCACACCGTGCTGGAGCTGGTCTGTGACGACATGCCCTTCCTGGTCGACTCGGTCGCGATGGAGATCACGCGCCTGGGCTATGACCCGCACCTGGTGATCCACCCGATGATCCGCGTCCAGCGCGACGCAGAGGGCCGGCTGCTGGATGTGATCGACGCCGACAACGGCGCCAGCGGCGTCCCCCGCGAGTCGGTCATGCACGTCGAGCTTGACCGCGAGCCCGACCCGGACAAGCTGGCCGACCTGCGCGCCAACGTCGAGCGCATCCTCCGGGACATCGAGGCGGCCGTCCGCGACTGGAAGCCGATGCGCACAAAGGCCGAACAGCTCGCGGACGAATCCCCGGACAAAGAAGCCGGCGAGTTCCTGCGCTGGCTGGCCGCCAGCCACTTCACGTTCCTCGGCTACCGCGAGTACAAGCTCACCCCCGCCACCGCCACCAGCCCCCCGCGGCTGGAGGCGATCCCGGAATCCGGGCTCGGCCTGCTGGCCGGCCCGCCGCGCACACCCGTGACGGAACTCAGCCCCGCTGCCGCGAAGCTGGCCTTCTCCAGCGACCCGCTGCTCCTGACCAAGGCCAACTCGCGCTCGACCGTGCACCGCCCGGCATACCTGGACTACGTCGGGGTCAAGCGCTTCGGCCCGGACGGGAGCGTGATCGGCGAGCGCCGCTTCCTCGGGCTCTACACGACCGCGGCCTACCGCGCCGACGCGGCCAGCATCCCGCTGATCCGGGACAAGGTCAAGGCGGTGCTGGACCGCGCCGGCTTCCCTCCTGACAGCCACGACGCGAAGCTGCTGGCCGAGATCTGTGAGTCACACCCGCGTGACGCGCTGTTGCAGATCAGCACCGATCAGCTGGTCGACACCGCACTCGGGATCCTCGGCCTCGGCCAGCGCCAGCAGGTACGGGTCTTCTTCCGTCCCGACCAGCTCGGCCGCTTTGTCGACTGCACGGTCTGCATGCCGCGCGACCGCTACAACCGCGACACGCGCAACAAGGCCGGCCAGGTCCTGCTGGAGCACTTCAAGGGCACCCACTTCGACTGGACCCTGCAGATCGGCGAGTCGCGGATCGCGACCGTGCACATGCTGGTCCACACCCCCCAGGGTCTCGGCGGCGAGCTGGACGCGGAGACCCTGCAGGCACGCATCGCGACGGCAATCCGCGCCTGGAGCCAGGACCTGCACGACGCCCTGGTCGAAACCAAGGGCGACCTGGAGGGCCGCCGCCTGGCCAAACGCTACGAAGAAGCGTTCCCGCCCGCCTACCAGGAGGCGTGGCCGGCCAACCAGGCCCAGGCTGACATCGCGGTGATCGAGGATCTGGTCTCAAAGACCAGATCCGAACCGGTACTGAAGCTCTATCACCCGAGCGGCTCAGCGACCGGAACCGCGCGCGCCAGGCTGCTCAGCCCCGAGCCCGTGTCCCTGTCCCGCGCGCTGGAGGTGTTCGCGCACATGGGCGCGCGGGTCGCGGATGAGCAGCCCCATGAGATCCGGCCCGCGGACACGGCGCCCGTGTACCTGTACGACTTCGGGCTGGAGTGCAAGGTCACAGATGTCGATCAGGTCGCCCCCCGCTTCGCCGAGGTCTTCGGCGGCGTCTGGCGCGGTGACCTGGAGAACGACGGGCTCGGCGAGCTGGCGCTCACCGCGGGGCTGCACGCGCGCCAGATCTTGGTCCTGCGTGCGGTCGCCAAATACCTGCGCCAGGCCGGAATCCCCTTCTCGGAGCGCTACGTCGAGCGAACGCTGGTCGACAACCCGGAGATCGCGACGCTGCTGGTGCGCCTGTTTGAGGCACGCAACGACCCCGAGGCGCGCGATGAGTCGCTCGCCGCGGAGCTCGGCACCCAGCTCGACAGCGCGGTGGATGCCGTCAAGAGCCTTGATGAGGACCGGATCCTGCGCGCGTTCCGCTCGGTGATCGACGCGATCCTGCGCACGAACCACTATCAGCACGGCCCCGACAACAAGCCCAAGCCGTACCTCAGCCTGAAGCTCGACCCCTCCGCGATCCCGACGCTCCCGCACCCGCGGCCGAAGTTCGAGATCTTCGTGTACTCGCCGCGGGTCGAGGGCGTGCACCTGCGCGGCGGCGCGGTCGCCCGCGGCGGCCTGCGCTGGTCTGATCGCCGCGAGGATTTCCGCACCGAGATCCTCGGCCTGATGAAGGCCCAGATGGTCAAGAACGCGCTGATCGTGCCGGTCGGCTCCAAGGGCGGCTTCGTCGTCAAGCGGCCGCCCGCCGACCCGGGGCGCGAGGCCCAGCAGAAGGAGGGGATCGCCTGCTATCGCACGTTCCTCTCGGGGCTGCTCGATCTGACCGACAACATCGTCGAGCACAAGGTCGTGGCGCCGCCGAACGTGGTCCGCCACGACGGGGATGACCCCTACCTGGTGGTCGCCGCCGACAAGGGCACGGCGACCTTCTCTGACATCGCCAACGGCGTCTCGGCCGACTACGGCTTCTGGCTCGGTGACGCGTTCGCCTCGGGCGGCTCGGTCGGCTATGACCACAAGGCGATGGGGATCACCGCGCGCGGCGCCTGGGAGTCGGTCAAGCGCCACTTCCGGGAGCTCGGGACCGATATCCAGTCGACCGACTTCAGCGTCGTCGGCGTCGGGGACATGGCAGGCGACGTGTTCGGCAACGGGATGCTGCTCTCAGAGCACATCCGGCTCCTCGCCGCCTTCAACCACATGCACATCTTCCTCGATCCGAACCCGGACGCCGCGGCCTCATACGCCGAGCGCAAGCGCCTCTTCGAGCTGCCGCGCTCGGCCTGGACCGACTACAACGCGGAGCTGATCAGCGCCGGCGGCGGCGTGTTCGAGCGCAGCGCCAAGGAGATCCCGTTGTCGTCCGAGATCCGCGCGGTGCTGGGTATCGAAGCGGAGACGCTGACCCCGACCGAGCTGATCTCGGCGATCCTGCGCGCGCCGGTCGACCTGTTGTGGAACGGCGGGATCGGCACCTATGTGAAGGCCGCGTCTGAGACCCACCACGACGTGGGTGACCGCGCGAACGATGCGCTGCGCGTGAACGGTTCGGAGCTGCGCGCCCGCGTGGTCGGTGAGGGCGGGAACCTCGGCTTCACCCAGCTCGGCCGGATCGAGTACGCGCTCGGCGGCGGGCGGATCAACACGGACGCGATTGACAACGTCGCGGGCGTGAACTGCTCCGACCACGAGGTGAACATCAAGATCCTGCTGGACTCGGTCGTGACCAGTGGCGGTCTGGACGGACCGGCGCGCAACTCGCTGCTGGCCGAGATGACAGATGCGGTCGGTGAACGGGTCCTGTACGGGAGTTACCGACAGAGCCAGGCTTTGAGCCTGGCTCTGATCCAGGCGTCGCAGATGGCCAACGTGCACGCGCGCCTGATCCGGGAGCTGGAGGCCAGCGCGAACCTGGATCGCGCGCTCGAGTACCTGCCGTCGGAGAAACAGCTCGTGGACCGCCAGAAGGCCGGCGCCGGCCTGGTCTCCCCCGAGCTTGCGGTCGTGATGGCCTACACGAAGGTGCACCTTGACGCGGAGCTGCTGGACTCCGACCTGCCCGAGGACCCGTACCTGGCCCAGGACCTGCAGCGCTACTTCCCCGACCCGTTGCCGGGGCGTTTCGGCGAGCAGCTGTCAAAGCACCGCCTGCGCCGCGAGATCATCGCGACCAGCGTCGCGAACGAGCTGGTCGACCGGATGGGCACGAGCTTCCGCTTCCGGCTCGGCGAGGAGACCGGAGTGCCCGCCTCCGTGCTGGCGCGCGCCTACGCGGTCGCGCGCGAGATCTTCGGGATGCGCGAGTTCTGGTCGGCGGTGGAGGCACTCGACACCAGCATCGACGCGCAGACACAGCTATCGATGCTGTCTGACGGGCGCCGCCTGGTTGAACGCGCCACGCGCTGGCTGGTGCGCCGCTACCCGCAGTCGACAGGAGGGTGCCGGAGCGGCCACGTGGCCGCGGAGGCGGGCCCCTCCATTGACATCGAAGAGCTGGTGGCGCGCTACCGGGCGGGCGCCGAGCTGCTGTGGGAGGCCGGGCCCGACCTGCTCGACGATGAGGATCAGGCGCGCTTCACCGAGCGGGTCGGTGAGCTTGAGAGTGGTTTGGTGCCCGGTGGGCTGGCGCGCCAGGTCGCCTCGATGGACTCGATGCTCGCCGCCCTGGACACCGTCGAGGTCTCCCAGGCCACCGGCGCAAACCTCGCTGTCGTGCTGGAGCTCGGCCGGCGCGCGGGCGCGCAGCTTTCACTGTCCTGGCTGGCGCGGCGGATCACGGAGCTGCCCCGCGCCGACCGCTGGCAGGCCCTGGCGCGTTCGGCGCTGCGTGACGACCTGGCGACCATGCACCGCTCTTTGACGCTGGCGCTGCTGTCAGGAGGTTCCGGTGGCGCCGATACGCTCATCGCCGCGTGGCGTGAGCGCCATGAGGTTGCCTTGCAGCGGTACCTGGCCGTGATCTCCGATATCCGGGAGAGCGGCACCTACGACATGACCACGCTGCCGGTCGCGCTGCGGGAGCTGCGAAACCTCGCCGGCTAGATGGTTGATCCCATGGCCGGGCGAGTGATCACCGTTCGGTTTCTGTGTTGTGTGGGATGCCGGGGTAGTCGGGGACCAAGCCGGTCAAGGACGCAAGCCGAAGCCAAGGCTGGTGGCCTTGGCGAGGCGAGGACGCAGATCCGGCGCAGTGTCATCCGGCCTCACCGGCACGTCTGGTCGTGGGATCAACCATCTAGGCGCGGTCTCGGAAGTTCGGGGTCTCCTTCGCCTTGCCGGCGGCCCGGGCGATCTTGTGGTTGGCGCCGCGCAGCAGCTCCAGCTGCAGCGCGCGCTCCAGCTTGAACGCCTTGCGCGGCGTTTGATGGCGGTTTTGGTTCAGCAGCCGCTTGCTGGCGGTTACCGCGTCAGGTGAGCGCTGGGCCAGTTGGTCCGCGAGCTCATGCGCGCGGCCCAGCGGGAACTCGTTGACCTCGGAGACCAGGCCGATGCTTTGTGCTTCTGAGCCGCTGAGGACCTCACCGGTCATGGTCAGGCGCTTGGCGGTGTCGAGCCCGACCAGCTCCTGCAGGGTGACCGAGCCGGACATGTCGGGGATCAGACCCCAGCGCGCCTCCATCACCGACAGCTCGCAGTCGGGGCTGGCGATCCGGAAGTCAGCACCGAGCGCGATCTGCAGCCCGCCGCCGTAGCAGCGGCCGTGCAGCACCGCGATCACGGGCTGGGGCAGCTGGCGCCAGGCCCAGGAGACCTCCTGGAAGCTGTTGGCGTCCTGCCAGGGCCACTTCAGGAAGCCGCGCAGGATCTGCAGCGGTTGCTTGCCGACGGAGGCGAAGTCAAGTCCCGAGCTGAAGGCCTTGCCCTCACCGACGAGGATCACTGCACGGACCTGGCGGTTGTTCTTGAGCTTCCTGGCCGCGGCTATCAGCCCGTGGATGATCTCGAAGTTCAGGGCGTTGAGCTTGTCGGGCCGGTTCAGCGAGACAACGGCTATCGGACCCTCGATCTCAACGGTCACACGCTCGGTGTTTTGTGCAGTGTCTGGCTCGGCGCTGACGGTGGTCATTTGCGGGACCGTACTGTACACCCCTTTTCTGGTTACTGTGAAGATCCCATAGCCACTATTTATTTCGTTAATTCTCTTAACTAGATCTTTGATTTGATTGGTGGCCTGCACCTAAGACCGAGGGCAAATTTCACTAAGAATCTAAAGAGGAGATATGGAATGTCTCGACTTTCCTTGGGGGCTGCTGCCGTCCTGGGCACAGCGCTGGTTGCCGCCGCACCCGCGGCTGCGACAACCAGCCACCACGCCTCACCCGCGAGCGGGCTGCCGCCGCTGTTGCACGACTCCCCGCTGACGCCGGGCACCCCGAGCGGGAAGATCACTCCGAAGGCCCACGCAGGCAAGGCCACACAGAGCACGAGCCCGCACTGGGTCGGCTACGCGACCACCGGCGCCGGTCCTTACAAGAGCGTCTCATCGAGCTGGACCCAGCCTTCGGTCGACTGCTCCAAGACACCGAACGCCTACAGCAGCTTCTGGGTCGGCCTGGACGGCGATAGCACCAATACCGTCGAGCAGACCGGCGCGGACGCCGACTGCTCCAACGGGAGTGGCAAGTACTACGGCTGGTATGAGATGTACCCCGCCGCGCCGGTCAACTACGACAACCCGGTGTCCCCCGGCGACCAGATGAGCGCCACCGTGAACACCGACGGCAACGGCAACTTCACGCTGACGCTGAAGGACAACACCCAGGGCTGGACCAAGACCACCAACCAGAGCGGCAGCAACTACCAGCTCGGCTCCGCCGAGGTTGTGGGCGAGGCACCGCAGGACGCCACCACCGGCGACACGCTTCCGCTGGCCGACTTCAGCAAGGCCCACTTCAACGCGTCGACCGTGAACGGCCAGTCACTGGCCTCTGAGTCGGGCCTCGACCCGATCACGCTGGTCAACTCGTCCGGGACGACCCTGGCAACACCGGGCGGGATCGGCAACGACGGTGACTTCGACGTGAACTGGGAACACCAGTAAACACCTGAAATCTGTGCGCGGGGCGGCGCCCGGGGGTTGGCGCCGCCTCACACACAATCCACAAATTTCTCCGGGTTTCCCCTTCCATACTGGGCTTCTCTTTGGTATCCATAAGGCCCAGGAACCAGGGAACCATGCAGGGATGCATAGAACCGACAAGGAGGAATGAGATGTCCCGACTCCCTCTGGCGGCCACTGCCGCCCTCGGAGCGGCCTTGATCGCAGCGGGTCCGGCTTCGGCCGCGAGCCCCTCACTCCACGCGCCGCTCAAGCTGGGTGGCACTCCACTGCTGGGTGGGAGTCCGCTCAAGGTGGGCACGCCGGGCGGCCAGATCGCCCAGATCCACCACGCGACCCCGCATGGTCAGGTCACGCAGGGCACGAGCCCCCACTGGGCCGGCTACGCCGCGGACGGCGACGGCCCCTACCACAGCGTTTCATCGAGCTGGACACAGCCGGGCGCGAACTGTGACGCGACCCCGGACGCCGCCGCAAGCTTCTGGGTCGGCCTTGACGGCAAGGGCACCGACACCGTCGAGCAGACCGGCACCACCGCCGAATGCGACGGCGGCAGCCCCAGCTACTACGGCTGGTATGAGATGTACCCCGACGCGCCTATCAGCTACCCGGGCCCCGTCGCCCCCGGTGACCAGATGTCCGCTTCAGTGAACACCGACGGCAACGGCAACTTCCAGCTCACGCTCGCCGACAACACCCAGGGCTGGACCAAGACCACGAATGAGAGCGGCCAGAACTACCAGCTCGGCTCGGCCGAGGTGATCGCCGAGGCCCCGCAGGCCTCGGATGGCAGCACCGTTCCGCTGACCGACTTCGGGTCGGTCCAGTTCGGCGCCTCCAGCGTCGACGGCCAGTCACTGGCCTCAACCCCGGGCCTCGAGCCGATCACCCTCGTCGGTGATGACGGCACGACCAAGGCGCAGCCCGGCGGGATCGCCAACGACGGCGACTTCGGCGTCAACTGGGAGAACCAGTAGACACGACTGTGGGGTGGCCCTCCCTCTCCAGGGTCACCCCACCCTTTTCCGTTAGGCTGGCTGCATGAGCGACCTGACGGTCTATGAGAAGCCGACGTGCACGACCTGTAAGTCGCTGTTCAAGCTCTTGGGTGAGAACGGGATCGATTTTGAGCGTGTCAACTACATCACCGACCCGCTGTCCGCGGAGCAGATCCAGGAGCTTTTGGGAAAGGCCGGCTTGCGCCCGCGCGACGTGGTGCGCATGCGGGAGCCGGGCGCGCGGGAGTTGAACCTTGACGACGACGCTGCGGTGCTTGCCGCGCTTGCGGCCGATCCGACCTTGCTGCAACGGCCGATAGTGGTCCGCGGGGACCGCGCGGTGCTGGCCCGGCCGCCTGAGCGCGTACTCGAGCTGCTGCGCTAGGGCCCTAGTGGGCCCGCAGCGTGGCGTTGGTTGGGATCGGCGCGTTCGCCGTGGCGGTCAAGTGACTCGACGGGCCTGCGCTGGTCTTGATGTCGACGTTGCAGCCGGCCAGGGCAAGCGCTGCCAGCATGGCCACGATCACCAACATACTTCTGAGCAGCACGCCTCGATTCACGTTGATCTCCTTTGCAAAGTTTCGGGGCATGCACCCCGCGGGCCTTATTTCACGACTCGTTTCCACATTCCTTCCCTGGAAACACCGCATGGGCGCCAGCTCTTCAGCGGACGCCGAGCCCGCCGCGCAGGCCCCGGCCCGCGCGGCATCGCTGGATCTCGCCCCCCGTGGCGAAATCCGGACCCCAACGTAGCGGAGTCGGCGCTTGTCGGTCGGGATGAAAGACCTCGCCCAGTTGCGCAATGCTGGGGCTATGGCAACGATCGTCATCACCGGCGCAACCGACGGGCTCGGCAAGGCAGTGGCCACCGAGCTCTCCCGGCAGCCGGACACAACCCTGATCCTGCATGGCCGCCGGGCGGAGCGCCTTTCCGTGGTGGCCTCCGAGCTCGCTGGCTCTATTGCCGCCGTTCACACGGTCCAGGCCGACCTGGCCGAGCTGGCACAGGTCCACCGGTTGGCTGACGAGATCCGGGCTCTCACCGATCACGTCAGCGTGCTCGTCAACAACGCGGGCGTCGGCGGCGGCGAGCCGGACAGCCCCGGCCGCGAGCTCACGGTCGACGGCAACGAGCTGCGCTTCGGGGTCAACTACCTGGCCGCGTTTGCGTTGACTGAAGACCTGCTCGGGCTGCTTGATGCAGGCGCGCCCGCGCGCATCGTCAACGTGGCCTCACTCGGTCAGGCCCCGATCGCCTTTGACGACCTCACGCTGGCGCGCGGCTACAGCGGCCAGCGCGCCTACGGGCAATCCAAGCTCGCGATGATCACCGCCGGCTTCAGGTTGGCCGAGAAGCTCGACCCGTCGCGCGTCACGGTCAACAGCCTCCACCCCGGCACTTACATGCCGACGAAGATGGTCACGGAGTGGATCGGCTACTCGGTCGACAGCCTCGAGACCGGAGTCAACTCCACCCTCCGCCTGATCCAGGACCCGGCCCTGGCGGGTGTCAGCGGCCGCTTCTTCGACCGCGATCAGGAGGCCACCGCGCACCCCGACGCCTACCGCCAGGAGGTCCGCGAGCGACTCTGGAACATCAGCGAGGAGCTGGTGGCGCGGGCGTCCTGAACCCGGGTTCAACACCCCTCAAGTACAGGTTGAGGATGGTTCCGCGGAACCGCTTTGCGCCACCGGATACCCCGGTTCCAAGACCGTCGTAACGACCCGAAAACCCTGCAACGGCGACCCGGAATCTGGGTGCCCAGGCCAGTTGCGGCCATGCACACAAAATCCACAACAAACGGGGTGTACGGGCAGTGAACACTGGGCTTCTCACGCAACGATCTTGCGTTTCCCCTTGCGCCGTCGGGGCCGCCGCTGATAGCCCTTCTTCCCGATGGGCCATGGAAGTGCCACCCCGCCCGGCGTTCGCGCAGCCGCTGAAAAGCGGCGGACCGCGAACCCTGCGCACCGGCGCCTCATAACCCGCCTTCTCCTCGGGTTGCTCGTCCTGGTCGGCTCGTTGCTTGCAAGTGTCTCTAGCGCGCTAGCTGCTGGTGCGCCCGCTACGTCTGGTGGTGCTGTTGGCGGCCTGTCTCAGGCGGCTGAGTCGGCGGGTCAGGGTTTGTCCCAGACTGTGGGGAAGGTTGTTCCGCAGCAAGGGGCTGGTTCGAGCGCGTCGGGTTCTTCTTCTCCGGCCCCGGCTTCCTCCACTACGACCGCTCCGGCGTCCAGCACTACGACACCGGCACCGGCCACGTCGACCCCCTCTTCGTCTTCTTCGTCGTCGGCGGTTGCGAAGTTGTCCCAGCCAAAACCGAAGGCGACCAGCCCGGCATCGAACAGCACCGCCACCCAGCCTCAGGCTCAGTCCTCCTCGTCCTCGGCTGGTCAGTCTGATCCGACGAGCTCGCCGGGGCAGCAGTCCCTCCAGGCTGATTCGGGTCAGCAGCAGAACCGGTTGGGTCAGTCGTCGTTCAACGCTGGGGGCGGCCAGCAACAGAACGCTGCTTCTCAGCAGCAGACTCCGGATGTTGGTGGTCAGCAACAGAACGATCAGGGCGCGACCCAGTCAACGGGTGTGAGCACCCAGAAGCTCCAGACCGGTAAGCCGGTGAATGATCAGGGCTGCAGCGCGGCGGGTCAGAAAACCCCGGGCGCGTCGAGCGACTCACAGGATTGTTTGGTGAACGGTCAACAACAAGTCTCGAATGGCAGCCAGTCTGTTCAGCAGTCTTGTCTTGCGGGCCAGCACGCCGCCAGCGCTAACCCGGGTGCTGATCAGTCGGGTCAGAATTGTTTGGCTGGTGGGTCTGAGCAGGGGAACACTGGCTCGGGTAAGACCGAGCAGTCCTGTTTGGTGGATGGCGGCCAAGACTCCACGGCTGGTCATGCCTCGCAGAATTGTTTGGCTGGCTCGTTGCAGCAGCAGACCACACCGCAGGGGAAGAAGACCGAGCAGACCTGCCTATTGGGCGGTCAAACGAACTCTGGGGCGGGTGCGACGAACGGAACATGCTTGGGGGATGGCCAGTCCCAGGCGAACGACCAAACCCAGAGCAATTGTTTGGTCGCGGATCAGGGCTCCACGAATGGGGTTGATCAGTCGGATAATTGTGCGGCGGGCGCGAATCGCCAGAGCACCAGCCAAGCACTGAACTCCAGCCAGTCTTGTGTGCTGTCCTCCGGTTCGGATGTGAATGAGACGGGTCAGTCCCAGGCGTGTGGGGCGGGTGGCGATCAGGTCTCCAACACCCCGGCCAGCCCGTCGAAGAGCCTGATTCAGTCTTGTTTGGTTGGCGGCCAGGCGAGCGCGTCCACTAGTGGTGCTGGTGGGACGTGCGCATCGAACACCTCCCTGAAGAACGACGTTACGAATCCTTCTGAGGGGTTGGCCACGGTGACGGGTGCGGTCGGGTCGTTCACCCCGGCGGCTAGGGCTGTGACCGCGAACACGGACGCTGCCCCATCTGTGACGTTGGGTGGCACCCCGGTATCTGCTCTGGGTGCCCACGCCCAACAAGCCTTGGATCATGTTGATCCGTTCGCGCCGGGTTCTGATGTGCAGAACTTGTTGTCGAAGACCGAGTCGCTGCTCCCCAGCCAGTTGAGCGCGCCGGTGCAAAGCCTGACCACGGCGGTTACCGCGCCGGTGAAGGCACCCACCACACCGGCCGCGGCCGCGACACCGGCAAGCGCGCCGGCGGCACCGAAACCCGCAAGCACGCCAAGCGCGGGCCGGACAGGCGCCACCGATGTCACCGGTGCCGGGAACCCGACCCCGAGCGCCGCGACACCATCGGGTGTGGCGTCCCGGTTGCAGGCCAACGCGCCGGCCGCACCCCGTGAACGCGCAGCGATCGCGCGTGGGCATGTGGTGTTCACCGGCTCCAAACACAGCTCTTCTTCGTCTTTCCGGAACCTACACGCGAGCACACACACGCGCGCCCATCACGGTCATGGGCCCGCGCGTCACCGTGGCAGCGCTTCCCGGCACCAGCCCGCCCAAGGGTTCTTCCATGGTCACGCGCCCACACAGCCCGCCCCGGCCTCGCATGCGCCCACAAGCCCTTCGAGCCCGGGTGCGCCGGCGAGTTCGGGCACGGGGTCCGCACCGGCCGGTGGGGGGAATGCTGGTTCGGCGTTGGGTGCCCGCGCACGCCGCGCGGAGATCAGTTCTTCACGGTTTTCTTGGCCTAACGCGAGTCGTCTGCCCTCGCGTTATGCCTGGCTATCACTCGAACGC
>JAFMRN010000352.1 GCA_017354065.1 Solirubrobacterales bacterium | reverse complement strand
GAAGATCGCACACGAGAAGTTCGTCGACGCGCGGATCGGAACGCTGCTGGAGGCGGCCGGCCGGGAGCTGGAGAGCGCTGGACGCACTAGCGCCGACGATGACGACGTCGCACTGGTGCGAAATACGCAGCGCAACTGGGACAAGGCCCGGCGCGTGCCGCCGGAGCTGGCGGCGGAGATCGCCAGAGCGGCGTCACTGGGGCAGGAGATCTGGGCGGAGGCGCGCCAGGCCAACTCGTTCAAGGCCTTTGAGCCCGCGCTGAAGGAGAACATCGAACTGAAGCAGCGCTACGTCGAGTGCTTTGACGACTTTGACGCGGCCTATGACGTGGTGCTCGACGATTACGAGCCTGAGATCACCAGCGCCGAGGTGACACACCACTTCGCCGCGTTGCGCGACGCGCTGGTGCCGTTGATCGCTGAGGTGACCAAGCACGAGATAGACGATTCCTACCTGCACCACCCGGTGCCGGTGGAGGTTCAGCGCAAGCTCGTCTACGAGGTGATCGGGCTTCAGGGCTTCGAGGCCGACAGCTGGCGCGCCGATGACTCCACCCATCCGTTCGCGACCTCCTTCGGTCCCAGTGACGTGCGCATCACCGACCGCTGGGAGGAGAACTACTTCCCCTCAAGCCTGTTCGGTGCGATGCATGAGACCGGGCACGGGTTGTATGAGGCGGGGATCGCGCCGGCGCTGTACCGCACGCCGGTGGGCAATGTCGCCTCGCTTGGCCTGCACGAGTCCCAGTCGCGCCTGTGGGAGAACATGGTCGGACGCGGGCGGCCGTTTGCCGACACACTGGCGCCGCGGATCGCGCGGACCATCGGCGGGCCGCTGTCAGGGCTCACTCCCGACGCGCTGTTTCGGGCCGTCAACAAGGTTCAACCCTCGCTGATCCGGGTCGAGGCCGACGAGGCGACCTACGGCCTCCACATCGTGATCCGCTTCGAGTTGGAACAGGCGTTGATTGAGGGTACGCTGGCCGTGGCGGACCTGCCGGAGGCTTGGAACGCCAAGTACAAGGATTACCTCGGCATCGACGTTCCCGATGATGCCCACGGGGTACTCCAGGACGTGCACTGGTCCGCTGGCCTGATCGGCTACTTCCCGACCTACGCGCTCGGCAACCTGATTGCCGGACAGCTGTGGGCGAAGGCGCGCGCCGAGCTTCCGGACCTGGACGGTCAGCTGGCCGCCGGCGAGTTCTCGGGCCTGCGTGAATGGCTGCGCGAGAACGTCCATCAGCACGGCTCCAAATATCCGACGCCCGCGTTGCTGGACCGCGTTGTCGGTACCGGGATCGAGGTGGACCCGTTTGTCGACTACCTCAGGGCGAAGCTCTCAGACGTCTACGAGCTCAGCTTCACCTAGTTTCGCGGGCCGCGTGAGACACCACTCAACTAACGTAGGATCCGCTCTCGCTCAGCCATCAGGAGAAGAAACACTGTGAGTCAGACACCTGTCAAGGTAGCCGTGACCGGCGCCGCCGGCCAGATCGGTTACGCCCTGTTGTTCCGGATCGCCAGCGGTCAGCTGCTCGGTCCCGATACACCCGTTGCGCTTTCACTGCTGGAGATCACGCCGGCGCTGAAGGCGGCCGAGGGCACGGCCATGGAACTGGATGACAGCGCCTTCCCGCTGCTGTCCTCGGTTGACATCTCCGACGATGCCAACAAGGCCTTTGACGGTGCCAACGTGGCGCTGCTGGTCGGCGCGCGCCCGCGCACCAAGGGCATGGAACGCGGTGATCTGCTGGAGGCCAACGGCGGTATCTTCAAGCCCCAGGGCCAGGCTCTGAACGCACACGCGGCCAAGGACATCAAGGTGCTGGTGGTCGGCAACCCGGCAAACACCAACGCGCTGATCGCACAGGCCAACGCGCCGGACATCCCTGCCGCGCGCTTCACCGCGATGACCCGCCTGGATCACAACCGGGCGATAGCGCAGCTGGCCAAGAAGACCGGCGCGGCCGTCAAGGACATCACGAACGTGACCATCTGGGGCAACCATTCAGCCACTCAGTACCCGGACATCTTCCAGGCGAAGATCGCGGGGGAGAACGCTGCCGCCAAGATCAACGATCAGCAGTGGCTGGAGCACGACTTCATCCCGACGGTGCAGAAGCGCGGTGCCGCGATCATCGAGGCGCGCGGCGCTTCCTCGGCGGCGTCCGCTGCCAACGCGGCGGTTGACCACGTGCATGACTGGGTGCTCGGCACGCCGGCCAACGACTGGGTCTCCATGGCGATCCCCTCCGACGGCTCCTACGGGGTGCCTGAGGGGTTGATCTCATCCTTTCCCGTTACCACCGCCGGCGGTGAGTACAAGGTTGTACAGGGGCTCGAGCTGAGTGAGTTCTCGCGCTCCAAGGTCGACGCCTCGGTCGGGGAGCTGGCCGAGGAACGTGACGCGATCAAGAAACTGGGCTTGATCTAGTTATGGTGGTGGGGG
>JAFMRN010000134.1 GCA_017354065.1 Solirubrobacterales bacterium | reverse complement strand
GCGGCTTGGGTGGCTTGTCCAGCAGGGGCTGGAGAACACGCCAGCTCTCCTCGACGCTGTCCTGGCGCGTGAACAGGGTGCCGTCGCCTTCCAGCGCGGCGTGGAGTAGGACCTCGTACGGGGTCGGGTCCTCACCACCCTGGGTCGCGAGCACGGCATCCAGGTCGATCGCGCCGCGGCCGTCGTCGTGATCGGCACGGTGGGCGTCGAGCGTGATCTGCACGCCGGTGCTGGGGTCCAGGCGGAAGACGATCTGTGCCGGCTCAGGCGTGTCGCTCTCAGGCGGGATGAACGGGATCGCCGGCGGCTCCTTGAAGATCAGGCGGATCTCGGTCTCGGTCGAGGACAGCTGCTTGCCGGCGCGGATGAAGAACGGCACGCCGGCCCAGCGCCAGTTGTCGATCTCCAGCTCCAGCGCCGCGTAGGTCTCGGTGTCAGAGCCCTTGGCGACGCCCTTGATCGACTTGTAGCCGCGGTACTGGCCGCGCACGTACTTGGCCGGGTCGGCGTCCTTCATGGAGCGGAACACGGCGTACTTGGCGTCCTGGAGGGTCGGCGCGTCACCGCCGGCGGGCGGCTCCATGGCGACCGCGGCCAGCACCTGGAACAGGTGGTTTACGACCACGTCGCGTAGCGCGCCGACCGGGTCATAGAAGCTGCCGCGGTCCTCGACGCCGAACTTCTCAAACATGTTGATCTGCACAGCCGCCACGTGGTTGCGGTTCCAGACCGGCTCCAGCATGGTGTTGGCGAAGCGGAGGTACAGGATCTCGCGCAGCGCCATCTTCGCCAGGAAGTGATCTATCCGGTAGAGCTGGCTCTCATCCAGGTACTGGTGCAGGTCGGCGGCGAGCTTGCGGGCCGAGGCCAGATCGTGGCCGAAGGGTTTCTCGACGACGACCCGCTGGCCGTCGGACACCAGCCCCTGGGCGTGCAGCCCGCCGATCACCGAGCTGAACAGCGACGGCGGGATCTCCAGGTAGTAGGTGGGGTTCTTCGCCTTGGACAACGCGGCGGCGAGCCGCTCGTACACGTCGGGCTGATCGGCCTTGCCGACGTATGACAGGCGCTTGGCAAAGCGCTTGAAGACCCGCTCCTCCAGTTTCTCACCGGTGCCGGTGATCGCGTCGCGCGCCCGCTCGACGAGCTGGTCGACCGTCCAGTCATCCACCGCCACCCCGACGATCGGGATGTTCAGCAGACCACGCTTCTCCAGCCGGTACAGCGACCGGAACGTCATCTTCTTGGCCAGGTCCCCGGTGATGCCGAAGATGACCAGTGCGTCGGCTTGGCTAGGCATGCGCCCACCGTATCGTCCAGGCCATCCCGGATGTGTAAGGAATGTGTCGTTGCGCTGGGCTTTATCCGCGGCGCTTCCGCGCGCCCTGGCTGCGCAGCCGCCGCGCGAGCTTGATGTCCTCGGCGGAGACGCCGCCCTCGGCGTGCCCGGTCTCGATGATCACGGGCAACTCCTGGAAGCGCGGGTCTGACAGGAACACCCCGAGCCCGGACTTTCCGATCTCCCCGTCACCGGGCGGGGCGTGGCGGTCGCGGTTGGAGCCGAGCTTGGTCATGGAGTCGTTCAGATGCAGTGAGCCCAGCCGTTCCAGGCCGACCTCCGCCGCACACTCGTCCAGCACGGCGTCAAGCCCCTCGATCGTGCGGACCTCATAGCCGGAGGCCAGCAGGTGGCAGGAGTCGAGGCAGATGCCCAGGCGCTCGGGCCCGCCCGCGGCGTCGATCAGCGCGGCCAGCTCCGCGAAGGAGCGGCCGAGCGTGCCGCCGGCACCGGCCGTGTCCTCTAGGTGCAGCTCACAAGACTCCGACTCCGCCAGTGCCTCGGCGATCACCGGTCCGGCCCGCTTGATCGCCTCGTCTACATCCCCGCCCTTGGCCGAGCCGGGGTGCAGGACGACGCCGGCGGCGCCGATCGCATCGCCGATCCGCAGGGACTGGGTCAAAGACGTCAGTGACTTCTCACGGATCTCGGGATCCTCGGAGGCGCAGTTGAGCAGGTACACCGCGTGGATCACCACCGATTTCACGCGTGAGTCGGCCATCGCGTCGCGGAAGGCCTGGAAGTCCTTCTCCTCGTACTTGGTGGGCCGCCACATCCGCGGGGACTGGTTGAAGATCTGGATCGCGTCAGCGCCGATCTCGACCCCGCGGCCGATCGCCTTGTAGAGGCCCCCGGCGGGGGACACGTGCGCGCCGATGTACATGTTCTGAGAGGGTGCCATCACTTGCGGTCGGACCCCCTCCTCCACGGCTGAGGGAGTGACCCTCGCCGAACCTCGTGTGGTGGTGGATGCCGGGATGGTCGTGGAATCGACCATCTAGGATCCGGGCCATGCGAGTCCGCTTTGCTCCCTCTCCCACAGGCGCGCTGCACATCGGCGGCGCGCGCGCCGCGCTGTACAACTGGCTGCTGGCCCAGGGCCCGGAGCACGCGACGTTCGTGCTCAGGATCGAGGACACGGACCCCGAGCGCTCAACCAAGGAGAACGTCGAGCAGATCCTCGACGCGCTGCGCTGGCTCGGGCTGAACTGGGATGAGGGCCCGATCTTCCAGACCAACAACACCGCGCGCCATCAGGAGGCGCTGGCCCAGCTGCTGGCCTCAGGCCACGCCTACCACTCGACCGCCGGCAAGGCCGAGGTTGACGCCTACAAGGCCGAGCACGGCGCGTCCGCGGGCTTCCGCGGCACGCCCGAGGCATCGGGCGCGGTCCGCCTGCGGGTTCCCGACAAGCCGGCCACCAGCTTCGACGACGCGGTCCGCGGCGAGATCTCGACGCCCAACGCCAGCATGGACGATCCGGTGATCGCCCGCGGCGACGGCAGCGTGCTCTACAACTTCGCGGTCGCCGTGGACGACCTAGACGCGCAGATCACGCACGTGGTCCGCGGCGAGGATCACATCTCCAACACCCCCAAGCAGCTGTTGGTGTTCGAGGCGCTCGGCGCGCCCCAGCCCCGCTACGCTCACCTGCCGCTGCTGCACGGACCGGACGGCAAGAAGCTGTCCAAGCGCCACGGCGCGGCATCAGTCCAGGAGCTGCGTGACGCCGGCTACCTGCCGGAGGCGGTGATCAACTACATCGCGCTGCTGGGAGCCGGGTTCGCCCCGGATGAGGAGCTGTTCTCAGCCGCCGAGCTGGCCGCGCGCTTCAAGCTCGAGAGCGTCTCCAAATCGCCCGCCGTGTTCGATGAGAAGAAGCTGCGCAACTTCAACGGCCAGTACCTGCGCGCGCTCTCAAGTGAGGAGCTGACCCGGCGGCTGGAGGCCTTCACCGGCCACCCCAACCTCGCGCCCGCGGTCGAGATCAGTCGCGAGAAGATCCAGACGCTGCGGGACTTCTGGCCGCTGGCGGGGTTCATCTATGACGGCGCCGGCCATGACCCCAAGGCCTTTGACAAATGGATCGCCAAGGATCCGGCGCGGCTCGCCTCCGCGCGGGAGACCCTCGCCGAGCTGCCCGAATGGAACCTCACCACGATCGAGGCGGCACTGACCGCACTGGTGGAGGGCAGCGGCGCCAAGCCGGGTCAGGTCTACCAGCCGATCCGCGTCGCGCTGTCCGGCACCACCGTGTCCCCGGGCATCTTTGAGACGCTGAACGTGCTGGGCCGCGAGGAGAGCCTGAAGCGCATGGACCAGGCGCTCGACCGCGCGGGCTAAAGCTCGCCTCTGTGATCTGCCGATAGCAGGGTTGTGCCAGAAACCGCGCGACCGCCGGCCGGCTCCCGACACCAGGGCCACGGCCGGCGTCTGACCGCCGCCTTTGCAGCACTTGAAGCGTTCCCGATGATGGCCGAGTCACGCGACCGGCTGCTGAGCCTGCTGGCAGGGGGCGTTCGGACCGACGCCGAGCTGGTCCGGGCGGTGGAGGCCGACGTCGCGCTCAGCGTCGCTGTGCTGCGCGGTCGCGGCGCTGTCAGAGGACGATCTGGTGGAGATCGTCAGCCATGCGCGTACGTATGACTTCCTGGAGCAGGCGCCGGTCTGGAAGGGCGTGCCTGAGCGCTTCCGCCTGCACGGCGTGGCGACCCAGCGCGCCGCTGAGCGGATCGCGCTGCTGAGCGGTTATGCCGAGCACGACCGGCTGATGCTGACCGCGCTGCTCCACGACATCGGCAAGCTGGTGTTGCTCCACGCCTACCCGGGATATCAGCGCCGCACCCACGCGGAGACGGCGCGCCAGCGGGTCGCGGCCGAACGCCGTGAGCTCGGCTTCGACCACGCGGCGGTCGGCGGTGTGCTGGCGCGCCGCTGGGGCCTGCCCCACACGGTCGCCGCCACGATCGAGTCCCACCACACCCCCGAGGCCGACGGGGCTGCCGCGATCATCCGGCTCGCGGACCTGCTGGCCCACTACGTCCAGGGCCGGGTTGTGGATCCGGCTGAGCTGCGCGCCGCCAGCGCGCAGGCGGGACTCGCGCCCGAGCAGCTGCGCACCGTGATGTATGACCTGCCGCTGCCGGCAGCCCCGCCGCCCCCGCGTGTCCCCGAGCCCTGTCCGCTGTCAACGCGTGAGATGGACGTCCTGGATCAGCTGGCCCAGGGCCTGGTCTACAAGCAGATTGCCGTGGAGCTGGAGCTGTCGAGCTCGACCGTGCGCACCCACCTCCACAACGTCTACAAGAAGCTGGGGGCGACCGATCGCGCTCAGGCGGTGCTGATCGCCAACGCGCGCGGCTGGATTCCCAGCCGCGACTCGGTCTAAGATCGCAGCGTGCTTTCGATCACCTCGAAGTCGCCATACGCGGTCCGCGCGCTGACCGAGCTTCACCGCTTGGGGGACACCGAACCGGTACCGATCGCTGAGCTGGCGCGTCGTGGCGACATCCCCGTGCAGTTCCTGGAACAGCTGTTTGCGACCCTCCGCCGCGCCGGCATCCTGCGCTCCCAGCGCGGGGTCAAGGGCGGCTACAGCTTCGCCAAGCCGGCCGAGCAGGTGACCGTGCTGGAGGTCGTCGACCTGCTGGACGGGCCGCTCGGCGCCGAGGCGACCGGGGTTTTCGCCCGGGCTGCGGAGGCGACTCGCGCGGTTCTGGCGGAGGCGAACATCGCTGACGTCGCCGCCGAGGAAGCGCGCGCGGCCGGCGCGACCATGTACTTCATCTAGAGGGGTGTCGAAATGCACAAAGCGCCCGGCCGTGGCGAGCTTTGTGCTCAGATGCACGAAAATCGTGCTTAATCGACACGAGCGCCGCTCCGCGGACCGCTTTGTGCATTTCGACACCTGTCTGAGCTACAAATAGCCCAATGGCGCCAATCCCGACCGACATTTCCCAGCTGATCGGCGGGACACCGCTGGTCCAACTCAGCAAGCTGGCGCCCGCGGCGCAGCTGTTCGCCAAGCTCGAGGCCCAGAACCCCGGCGGCAGCGTCAAGGACCGGATCGGCCTGGCGATGATCGAGGCGGCCGAGCGTGAGGGCCGGATCGAGCCGGGGAAGACCACGATCGTCGAGGCGACCTCGGGCAACACCGGGATCGCGCTGGCGTTCGTCTGCGCGGCCAAGGGGTATGACCTGATCCTGACCCTGCCCCAGGGCATGAGCCGCGAGCGTGAGCGGCTGCTGGCGCTGTACGGCGCGCGCTTTGAGATCACCGAGTCACTCGGCGGCATGCATGAGGCCGTGGCGGCGGCCCAGAAGCTGGCCACCCGTGACGACGTGTTCCTGCCGGACCAGTTCTCGAATCCCGCCAACCCGGCGGTGCATCGCGCGACCACCGGCCCAGAGCTGTGGGAGGGCCTTGAACACAAAATAGACGTGCTGGTCGCCGGCGTCGGCACCGGCGGCACGATCACCGGGGTCGGCGAGCACCTGAAGGAGCGCAACCCGAAGCTGCACGTCACAGCGGTCGAACCCGAGTCCTCCGCCGTGTTGACGGGCTCCAAGCCCGGGCCGCACCGGATCCAGGGGATCGGCGCCGGGTTCGTGCCTCGCGTCCTGAACCGCCAGATCATCGATGAGGTTCTGCCCGTATCGGATGAGGACGCGGTCGAGGCCGCGCGCGCCCTGGCCGCCAAGGAGGGTGTGCTGGCCGGAATCTCCGCGGGCGCGGCGACCCACGCGGCCCAAACAATCGCCGCCCGGCCCGAGTTCGCCGGCGCGCGGATCGCCGTGATCCTGCCCGATTCCGGCGAGCGCTACGTGTCGCTGCCGTTCTTCGCGCCCGAGGCAACCGCCGCCGCGTCCTGACCAGCCCCGTATGCTCGCGCTCGAGGGAGAGCGCAGATCGGAGGTCAGAAGACGATGTTGTCCTACGCCCACGGCACAGCCGCCTACCCGCTGCTGGCCGAAACCATCGGAGCGGACCTGGAGGCGAGCGTCGCGCGCTCACCCGACGCGCTGGCGCTCGTCAGCGTGCACCAGGATCTGCGCTTCAGCTACGCGGAGTTCAACGCCGCCGTCGACGCGCTCGCCGGGGGCATGCTCGGGGCCGGCCTGGAACGCGGGGATCGCGTGGGCATCTGGAGTCCGAACCGGGCGGAGTGGGCGATCGTCCAGTACGCCACCGCCAAGCTCGGGCTGATCCTGGTCAACATCAACCCGTCCTGTCGGACCCACGAGCTGTCCTACGCGCTGGCGCAGTCCGGCGCGCGCTGGCTGTTCGCCGCCAGCGAGTACCGCGGCTCGGACTTCACGGCGATGGTCGACGCCGTCAGGCCCGAGCTCCCGGACCTGGAGCGCGTCGTGTTCTTCGGCCAGCCC
>JAFMRN010000133.1 GCA_017354065.1 Solirubrobacterales bacterium | reverse complement strand
GCCACGACCTGGGGGTCGCCGCTGTCGCCGCTCTCGGCCGTGCCGTCCGCGACGGCCTGCTCATGGGCTTCACGCAGAGCCCGCAGCGAGGTCAGCTCCAGCTTGGAATCGGCCAGCTCCGCCTGCAGGTTCCGCGCGTGCTGCTGGAAGTTGGCGGCAACCTGGCGCGCGACCTCGATCTCCGCGGTCAGCTCGGCGGTGATCTGCTCCCAGTACTGATAGGAGCGCTGGGCCTGGGTGTCGGCCTCCTGCACCGTGTGGCGCAGCAGCTCGATCTCCGCCTGGCGCTGGAGCAGCGTCGCCTCAGCCGCGTCGGCCTCGGCGCGCGCGTGGTTCGCGCGGGTCGCGCCGAGCTCAGCCTCGCCCTGGGCGCTGCGCAGGTCGTTGCGGGCGCTTTCCAGGTCGCGCTTGTTGGTCTCGAGCTGCTCACGGGCGCTGGCCAGCTCGCCGTCCAGTGACTTCAGGCGCTGCTCATTGGCGCTGCGCGCGGCGGCCGAGGTGGCGGCCGCGGTGTCAGCGCTCATCCGCCGGTTGCGCTCTTCCTCCAGCCGCTTCTGGAGCTCGGCCAGCTGCTCTGAGTCACCGGACTCGGGCAGCGTCGTGGACGCATCCGGCTCCGGGCTCGGCAGCGGCGGCAGGATCCTGTCGGCCTCACGGCGCTTGGGCTTGGGCAGCTCCTCGGTCTGACCGTCGCCGAGGTCCAGGGCGTAAGCGGTCGCGCCGTCGGCGAGCTGTGCCGGCAGCGAGAAGGCGATCCGCACCTGCCCGCGGGGGCCCGGCGGGGCCGGCAGCGGCTTGATCCGCTCCGAGCCGTTGACTATCAGGGCGCTGGCCGCCGGGTCAAAAGTCGGCTTGGCGGCGATCCGGAGTAGCGCGCGGCCCGGGACCGCCTCAAGGTGCTCAAACTCGCTGAGCTCAAAGGATCCATCGGTCACTGGCGCGATTGTATGGCAGACCGCTGACGCGATGGTCGGTTCCGCGGCTTGCATAATGCGCGCCATGAAACTCCTCGTCACCGGCGGTGCCGGCTATATCGGCTCGATCGTCTCCCGGCACCTGCTGGCCGCCGGGCACGAACTGACAGTGTTCGACAACCTCGAGCGCGGCCATCGCGACGCCGTTGCTCAGGAGGCGGAGCTGATCGTCGGCGACCTGCGTGACGCGGATGCGGTACAGAAGGCGCTGGCCGGCGGCTTTGACGGGGTGCTGCACTTTGCCGCGCTCGCGCTGGTGGCCGAGTCCGTGGCAGAGCCGGGCCTCTACTACAAGAACAACGTCGGCGGGACCGTGAACCTGCTGGAGGCGATGGTCGCCCACAAGGTGCCGCGGCTCGTGTTCTCCTCCACCTGCGCCGTCTACGGGCAGCCGGATGAGGTACCGATTTCAGAGCAGGCGCCGCCGCGGCCGCTGAACTCCTACGGCGCCTCCAAGCTCGCGGCCGACCACGCGATCACGGACTTCTGCAAGGCCTATGACATCGGCGCGGTCAGCCTGCGCTACTTCAACGTCGCCGGCGCGCACGGGCACGTCGGCGAGGACCATGAGCCCGAAACGCACCTGATCCCGAACATCCTCAAGGTCGCCCTCGGCCAGCGCGAGTCCGTGGACGTGTTCGGCAGCGACTATCCGACCCCTGACGGCAGCGCCGTCCGCGATTACATCCACGTCGACGATCTGGCCGCCGCGCACCTGCTGGCGCTGGAGGGCGCGACCGCCGGTCAGCACCGGATCTACAACCTCGGCAACGGCAGCGGCTTCTCCGTGCGCCAGGTGATCGCCGCCGTGGAACAGGTAACCCAGAGCAAGATCCCGGCCGTCGAGAAGGACCGCCGCCCCGGTGATCCGCCCCAGCTTGTCGCGGCCGCTCAGAAGATCCGCTCAGAGCTCGGCTGGACCCCTCAGAAGCCCGACATCGAGACGATCATCGCCGACGCGTGGGCGTTCCATCAGGATCACCCGCACGGATATCCAAAGCAGTAAGGGCCGCCGCCAGCAGCTGCTGAGGCGTGCCCGAAGCATCAAGCACGCGGATCCGGTCCGGCTCCGCCGCAGCCAGCCGCGCATAAGCCTCCGCGACACGGGCATAGAACTCCGACCCGGCCTGCTCCAGCCGGTCCGGCGCCTCGCCGCGGGACACCGCCCGCGCTGCCGCCACGTCCGGATCCAGGCTCAACAGCAGGGTCCGGTCCGGGACCAGGCCGCCGGTCGCAAAGCGGTTCAAGGCGCCGATCGCGTCGACCCCCAGCTCGCGCCCGCCGCCCTGGTAGGCCAGGGAGCTGTCGACAAAGCGGTCCAGCAGCACCGTCCGGCCGGCCTTGAGGGCCGGCCTTACCCGCTCCTCAATCAGCTGGGCCCGCGCCGCCGCGTACAACAGCGCCTCGGTCCGGTCAGAGACCGCCAGCCCGGGGTCCTTCACGAGCTCGCGGATCCGCTCCGCCGTCTCCACGCCGCCCGGTTCGCGAAGCACCAGCGCGTCGACACCGCGGCGCTCGAGCTCAAAGCCGAGCGCCGCGACGAGCGTGCTCTTTCCCGTCCCGTCGATACCTTCGATGCTGTAGAGCGGCATGTTGGCTGACCCTACCGGCTGGGGTTACGATCCGTTGATGCTGTCCGCCGTCGCGCCATCACACGCGTACCTGTTCCACGGGCCGGGGGGCGCGGGCAAGCGTCAGCGGGCGCTGGAGTTCGCGGCGGATCTGCTGTCCGAGGGTGATGACGGAGCAAGGTCCCGGGTGCTCGCCAACGCGCACCCGGATCTGACCTGGGTCGCGCCGAGCGGTGCGCATGAGGTGCTCGTGGCCGACATCGACGGTCCGGTCGTGGCCGCGGCGACGCGGACGCCGTTTGAGGCACAGCGCCGCGTGTTCGTGATCGAGTCGGCCGATCAGCTCGGTGAGGAAGCGGCCAACCGGATGCTGAAGACCCTGGAGGAGCCCGCCAGCTTCGTCCACATCATCCTGATCACCGACCGCCTGGGGGACATGGTCGCGACGATCCGCTCGCGCTGTCAGCTGGTGCGCTTTGACGGGCCGGACGTGGAGCAGCTGGCCGCCGAAGTGGGTCAGGCCTGTGCGCTGCTCAGCCTCGGGGATGCGGGCGTGGCGCGCGAGCTGGCTTCTGAGGATGGGGCCGCGCTGCGGGACGCCGCCGAGGGATTCGTGGTGTCCGTGCTGGGCGGGCGCGCGGCGTTGGAAGCCCCCTGGGAGCCGGTCCTCGCCGCGGTCAAAGCGCGCGGTGAACGGACCGCGGCGGAGCTCGAAGCACAGGCCGCGGCCGAGCTCGAGGTGGTCTCACGCAAGGACCGCCGCCGGGTTGAGAAGGAGTGGGATGACCGCGCCAAGCGTGTGCGGAGGCGTACCGAGACGGGGGCGCTGGCCCAGGTTCTGACCCTGATCGAGACCTGGCTGCTGGACCTGGCCGCGCTCGGCTGGGGAGCCGGCGAACAGGTCCGCAACGTCGACCGGCCCGAGCGTTTGCGCTCGCTTGCGGGACCGGATCCGGCGGCTTTGTTGAGGGCGGTCGGCGCGGTGGAGGAGACGCGCGTGCACCTGCCTCTGAACGTCTCAGAGCCGCTCGCGCTTGAGGCGCTCGCCTACACGATCGGCCGCGAGCTATGACGGATCTGGTCACACCGCACGCGCCGGCGGGCCTGCGGTCCGGTTCGCGCGTGTACATCCGGCACCCGGCGGCCGGTGATGAGGCCGAGTTCACCGCGCTGATGCGCGCCTCGCGCTCCTTCCACAAGCCCTGGGCCTCGGCGCCGCACGATCACGAGCGCTTCAGCGCGTACCTGGAGGACACAACCCGCGAGGACTTCGTCGCGCTGCTTGTCTGCCGGCTCGAGGATGACGCGATCGTCGGCTTCTTCAACATCTCCCAGATAGTCCGCCGCTTGTTCCAGAGCGCGTACCTGGGTTACGCGGCGGGCAAGCCCTTCGCCGGCCAGGGGTACATGCGCGAGGGGATCCAGCTCGTGCTGGCGGCCGCGTTCCTGGACCTGGAGCTGCACCGGGTTGAGGCCAACATCCAGCCGGGGAACGAGCCGTCAATCGCGCTGGCGCGCGGCGCCGGGTTCCACCGCGAGGGCTTCTCCCCGCGGTATCTGAAGATCGGCGGGCGCTGGCGCGATCACGAGCGCTGGGCGATCCTGGTCGAGGACTGGCTGGCGAGCAACCCGAACGTCAGCCGGTATCCGGTCTGAGGGTCGAACAACGCCGATACACTCGAACCTCGCGCCGACGTAGCTCAGCTGGTAGAGCACATCACTCGTAATGATGGGGTCAGGGGTTCAAGTCCCCTCGTCGGCTCTCTGTGGGGGTGTCGAATTGCTCAAAGCTCCCGACCGGGGCGAGCTTTGTGCTCAGATGCACGAAAATCGCGCTTAATCGATACGAGCGCCTCCTCCGTGGACCGCTTCGTGCATTTGAGCACCCCTTGGCTGCAGGTCCCGTCGCTTCACAAAGCCGGCAGCGCTCACCACGCAGTCAGACGGAACGTCCTTGGCGACCACGGCGCCCGCGGCCACGACGGACCCCGCCCCGACGCGGACGCCCGGCGTGATCAACGCGTTGGCGCCGATCCACACGTTCGACTCGATCACGATCGGGGCGGTGGTGATCCCGTCGAACCGCTCGGCCGGCTCGACCGGATGGCCGGCGGTGGTCAACACCACCCCGGGGCCGATCATCGTGTGGCTGCCGATGCTGATCCCGCCGAGGTCGTAGAAGGAGCAGTTCTGGTTGACGAAGACCCGCTCACCGAACTCCAGGCCCAAGCCGTAGTCGCAGTAGAACGGCGGGTACAGCGTCAGATCGGACGGCACCGGCCGCCCGAGGATCTCGGACAAAAGCGCGCGCCGGCCATCAACGTCGCTGTGGCGCAGCACGTTCAGCCGCGAGGTCAGGTCCATCACGACCTGCACCCGGTCGGTCACCGCGCGCGACTCCGGTGTCCGGCGGGGGATCAGCTGCTGGTCGCGCACGGCGGCTGATCTTGGCAGGGGGCTCCCCGGAATTCCCGGCTCCGAGCAGGAACATCGTCCTCAGGAGGAGTTTCCTGCTCAGAGTTGGCCCGCTCAGCCGGTCGTAACAGGCTGCCCCGACCCCTGCAGCTCCGCAGCGCGAACCCGGCGAACGGGGATCGCGAGCCGTGAGAACGCCGGCGCGATCACCGAGGTCGCCAACAGGATCAGGAACGGGTCTATCGGCGCCCTGAAGCGCGGTGTCTCGGTGTTGAGGAACACACAGGCGAAGTACATGCCCAGCGGTGCCAGCCAGATCCAGTGCGGGAAGCTGCGAGCACCGACTACCTGGGAGCGCAGGCGCCGCGCGGCCGTCAACACGCCACCCACAACAAGCACCGCCAACAACATGTAGACCTCGAGATCGCCGGCGATCGTCCAGCCGTACGGGATCCCCTCGAGCTTGGCCGAGATCTGGCTGTAGCCAGGACCGTCAAGCTCGAACAGGCGCACCGTGTTCCAGAACCAGTCCGTCGGCACCGCGCCCGGATGCTGGCCTATGTACTTGAGGCCCGCGTTCAGCAGCTGGGTGTCCTGACCGGTCAGCTTCCCGTAGTAGTCATGGAAGATCCACTCATCACTCTTGATGTGCAGCGGCACGCGGAAGCGCCCGGGGGGATCGGTGTGAGAGGACCAGTCGTTGTACTCGCCGGCCACCGTGATCCCGAAGCTGGAGGACAGCGGCACGAACTGGTGCAGCTCGATCTCATTGCGCGCCCACCACGGCGACATCACACAGCACGCGGCGACCAGTGCGACGCCGATCGGCAACAGCCGGCGGCCCAGCGGTGCCAGGGCGCCGCCCTTCACACGCCCGCGCAGGAACGGCACCAGCACCGGCCGCCAGCCCGCGCGCAGCGGCGAGCTGAACCACAGACCGGCGATCGTCGGGATCGCGAGCACTATCGAGTCGCTGCGCGTCAGCATCGCCAGGCCCAGCAGCACGCCGATCGCCACGATCAGCCGGCGGCGCGGGCGGTGGCGGTACTCGATCATCGCGCTCAGCCAGCAGATCTCGATCGGCAACAGCAGCGATTCGGAGAACAGCGAGGAGCCGACCAGCACGAGCGGCAGGAACAGGGCCGTGATCCAGGCCGCGATCGCCGCGGCGCGCGTGCCGAGCAGCCGCTTGGCGATGAACGCGACGCCGATCACGTTGAAGATCCCGTCTAGCGTCACGAGGCAGAACGCCGGCCATGCGGCCCGGCCGAGCGGCTGGCCGATGATCCCGCTGAGCAGATGGCGCAGCTCCAGCGAGGTGCCCAGTGCCATCGGATACAGCGGCGGCCAGTAGGTGTCAGGCACCGGTACGTGGTGCTGGAGCCCCAGCATGTTTCCGAGCCTGAGCGGGAAGGTCTTGGGCCAGTAGGTGTCGGCGTCCGGCCCGTGGATGCCGGCTATCGGCTGCAGGTCGAAGTGCTGGTAGAAGTACGTGCCCTTAGCCAGATAGGAATGGTTGTCGCTGTGGGGGTGCCACATCCCGCGCGACACCAGGTAGATCCACGCGATCAACAGGTTCACCAGGACGGCGCCGGCAACTATCGCGCGCAGCGGGTGGGCCGCGCAAAAGCGTCGCACTCTGGTCATCCAAGCGGAGGGTACGAAACTGCGTAAGACCTTGCTAAGCCGTCCGTTAGCGTTGCTTTAGGCGAGTTGCAGGCATTTTTGATGCCGCGCGAGCCAGCACGGGTGTCGCGGCGAGCATC
>JAFMRN010000351.1 GCA_017354065.1 Solirubrobacterales bacterium | reverse complement strand
CTCGAGCCGGGAGCGCCGGCGCTCGAGCGAACGCAGGATGGCTTCAGGGCTGGAGGCGAGCCGCCGCTGCAGCACGGTAAGCGCGAACCCAACGCGGTTGCCCTGCACGGTCTCGCCAGCATTACGCAGCTGGTCGACCCGGTCCCAGCCTTGGCGGACATAGTCCGTGACCGCCTCGTACAGCCTGCCCTCGATCTCCGACAGCTCGTAGGGGACGGTGTACGCGACCCTTTGCGGGAACAGCGGGCGCCCCTCGAACGTGAGCAGCTCTTCCTTGATCCGACGCAGCATCAGCCCGTCGGCGCCGCGCAGGTGCTCTCCCTCTCGGTACCTGCCTTCGAACCGGTCGGGATCCAGCAACGCGAGGAACAGCTGGAAGTCCTCCTCCTTGCCGGCGTGTGGCGTCGCGGTCATCAACAACAGGTGCTCGGTCGCCTCTCCGAGCGCCTGACCGAGCCGGTAGCGCCTCGTGCTTTCCAGCTTGCGGCCGAAGTAGTGTGCTGACATCCGGTGCGCCTCGTCGACGACCACGACATCGAACCTGGAATGCTTAACCTGTTCCGTGAGCTCATCGTTGCGGGCGAGGTGGTCCATTCGGGCGATCAGCCGAGGGTACTCGTCGAAGACAGACTGTCCGGGCGGCGTGGCCGCGACCAGGTCGGCGGTGAGTATGGCGAACCGCAGACCGAACTTCTCCGTTAGCTCGTCCTGCCATTGATTGACCAGTCCGCCGGGAGCGACGATCAGGCAGCGGGACAGGTCACCCCGCAGCATCAGCTCCTTGAGGTAAAGCCCGGCCATGATGGTCTTGCCCGCGCCGGGATCGTCGGCCAGCAGGAACCGCAGGGGCACCCGATCGAGCAGGTGACCGTACACCGCTTCGATCTGGTGTGGCAGCGGTTCGAGATCGCTGGTGGTCACCGCCAGCATCAGGTCAGACAGCGCGGCCGCCCTGATCCGCATCGCCTCCGCTGCGAGCTTGAACTCCTCGGGGTCGGCGTCAAACGTCGTCCGTGCGGCCGCTACCGCTTCGAGGCCCGGCTCATTGACCCGCATGAGGATCTGCTCGCTGAGTTCCCCGGACTCGGTCCGGTACACCAGACGGACGCTGTCCGCTCCCATCGGCGCCACTGCGATCACCTCGACGGGTCCACCGGGGACCACGCCGACAACGGACGATCCAGGCACCAGATCCTCAAGCCGCATGGACCAACTGCTATCACGGCTCTTCGGTCATTGGTGACCCTCCCGCGTCCCGGAATACTTGGCTTAACGGCTGGTGGCGAACGGCGAACGGGCGCCTACGATCCGTAGCGTGCAGGTCGTGGCGGTCATCAACTACAAGGGCGGGGTCGGCAAGACGACATTGACCGCCAACCTCGGTGCCGAGCTTGCCCGCCGCGGCCAACGGGTACTATTGATCGACCTCGATCCACAGAGCAGCCTGACGTTCTGCTTCTACCACCCAGACGAGTGGCGGACCGAACTGCGCCAGGAACGCACGGTCAAACGCTGGTTCGACAGCCTGGAGGATGGCGTCGCCGGAGTGGCGCTTACCGACCTGGTAGTTCACCCCGGGCCTGTCAACGCGGCATTGGGGGACAGCGGCGGACAACTCGACTTGATCGCCTCCCACCTGATGCTCATCGATGTTGACTTCCGGCTTGCCGCTACGGTCGGCGGCGGCGCAGACCCGCACAACCCGGCGCTGTTCCGCTTGCATGGGGCACTTTCCGCGGCGCTGCACGCCTCCGAGTTCGACTCCTACGACTGGGTCCTCATCGACTGCCCACCAAACTTCGGCGTGGTCACCCAGTCGGCGGTCATCGCCAGTGACCACATCGTTATCCCGGCCAAGGCCGATTACCTGTCGACGCTAGGGATCGAGTATCTGTACGGACATGTCGCCGACCTGGTGAGCCGGTACAACGATGAGGTGCGCAGGCACAGTCGCAACCGCCACCGGCGGATCGACCCGAATGTGGCCGGCGTGGTGTTCACGATGATCCAGTTCCACACTGGTCGGCCGATCTCGGCGTTGCAGTACTACATCGACCAGGTACGCGAGCTGGGTGTACCGGTCTTCACCACCTACATGCGCGAGAACAACACACTCTACGCGCGGCCCGTACCCCGTGGGTTGCCCGCAGTGCTCCGCGAACGGGTCACCTCGCAGATCAGCATCGAGCTGCGGACCCTCGCCTCCGAGTTTTTGAACATCCTCAACGCCGAAGGGGCAGCCGCGTGAGCGACGTCGCCAAGCTCTCCATGACCGTCCTGCAGCGAATCTCCGAGTTCCTCGCGTCGCTGCCGGAGGACCAACTGGCCGACATCGCCGAAGGCAGGGCGACCGTGACCTACCACCCGTACGGCGCTGCCGCGCCAGCGGTGCCCGCGCGGCCCGGTACGAAGTCCGCAACCCCGCGGAAGGCCCCGGCGCCGCGGACCCCGGCCG
>JAFMRN010000132.1 GCA_017354065.1 Solirubrobacterales bacterium | reverse complement strand
GCGTTGATCCGCGGCGCGAGCCGGAAGCCGAGCGCCGCCGCGTCGAGCCCCGACGGATCGGTACGCGAGACCTCCATCAGCGCGCGCAGGCCGGGCCGCCGTGTCCGCGCCATCTGCGCGAGCCCGTCACGCACCAGCCGGCGGTTCTCCCCCTGCAGCGGCATCAGGTCGGCGACGGTCGCCAGCGCGACCAGCTCCAGGTCCTCGGCGACGGTATCGGCGCCGAGCGCTTCCGCCAGCTTGTGCGCTACCGCCGTACCGCACAGCCCCGCGAAGGGGTATCCGCCGACCTCCGGGTGGACGATCGGCGCGTCAGGGAGGCTGCCGTCACCGCGTGGCTGGTGGTGGTCGGTGATCAGCACGTCAAGGCCTGAGAGCCGCGCATGGGAGACCTCGTCGACCGATGTGATCCCACAGTCGACCGTGATCAGCAGGCCCGTGCCATTGCTTGAAAGACGCTCGACGGTCGCGGCGGACAGCCCGTAGCCGTCATCGGCACGGTTCGGAAGGTACCAGCCGACGTCGGCGCCCAGCGCCCACAGTGCCCGCACCAGGACAGCCGTGGCACATACCCCGTCAACGTCGTAATCGCCGTGTACGACAATCCGAGTACCACGCTCAACGTGGGAGCGCACCACTCCCACCGCCGTGTCCATGCCGGCAAAGCGGTCCGGCGAGAAACGCTCGGCCGGATTCAGGAACGCCCGCGCCGCCTCCGGCTCGCCCAGACCCCTGCGCACCAGGATCTGCGCCATCACCCGGGAGACGCCCAGCTCCCGCTCCAGCCCGAGCGCCGCCTCCACGTCGTAGGGCGCGAGGTCGAAGCGGACCGTGGGTGCCGTCGCAACCTCGACGTGACCTCTATTCGGGGCTTCCACAAGTGCCGCTTCGACCACTGCCATCGGCGCAGCGTAAGCGCGGAACCGGCGGAATCAGGCTTGTCTATCCCCTACGCCGTGGCTCGCGGCTTTGGGGTTATAGCTATAACCCCACTTGGGGGTATAAAGGCGCGAGCCCGCACCCAGCACCTATACAACCCCGCGTGGTGGCAACGAGGTATGGAACCCCCGCGTCCTAGGACTTGTGGTCGTCCTTGTGGTGGTGGCCGAACACGTGCCCGATCTTGCCGATCTCCTGCTCGGCCTCAACCACGGGGGCCAGCGCCTCTGAGACGACCTCCAGCTTGGAGCCGAGATCCTGTACGGCCTGGACCAGCTCCGGCAGCGTCGTGGACAGCGTCGCTGTCAGCGCGGGCAGCGCGTTGTTGAGGCTGAGGGTCAGGTCCTCCAGCACCTTCACGTGGCCTTCGATCGACTCTGTCGCGCCCTTGATCGACTCGCCGGTGTGGAGGATGTGCTCCTCCACTTCCTCCAGCGGCGAGACCTCTCTGAGGACGCTCTTGACGGGCGCTACGGCGGTTTTTAGGAAGCTCATGGGCGCGATGCTACACCCGGGTTCCAGCCGCGCCGGTTCAGCGGCCGGCGGGCGCAGGCCCACCGGCGGCGCGTTCCTGGCGCTCGCCGATGAAGTAGACCACCGCGATCCCGATCAGCGCGCCGGGGATCCCCTCCAGGGTGGTCACCAGGTGCGTGTCGGAGCGTCCGGGGATGCTGAAGCCATGGATCGCCAGGCCGATCAGCACGGCGCCGACCAGCGCGCCGAGCAGCGAGCCGACGATCCCGCCCCAGTGGCGGTCGGGCAGCCAGATGGTGAAGTGCCAGATAGCGAGTGCGACCATGGCCCAGGCGAGGACTCCCATCAGCGCCTCCCGTGCTTGCGTTTGCCGGGGCGCGCGTTGGGGCTGCGCTTCGGCTTGGGCTTCTCTTCCGGCAGGTCGACGTCGACCGCGTCCGGAGCGTGCTCGAACTGCTCATCCTCGGGGACCGGGTCGCTGGCGGCGCTCGCACTCTCGGGCGCTTGGGCGGCGGCCTCCTCGGCGGCGCGCGCCTGCTCGGCGCGTTCTGCACGCGCTTTCGCTGCGCGCTCAGAGCGCTGGCGCTTGGCCTGCTCCTCGGAGGACCCGTCAGCATCGACGGTCGCCGTGCGTCGGGTCAGCCTCGACGTGCCGTGCGCAGGCGCTTCCTCATCGAGCCCCAGCTCGTCCTTCATCTGCTCGAACTCGGAGCGCGAAACGTTGTCATCGGGGGTTGTCAGCCGGCCGCTGCGCCGCTTGGGCTTGGCGGGCTCGACATCGGCGCTGTCAGCGGCGTACGCCGGGACGTGGCCCTCCTGGGCGATGATCCGCTCGCGACGGAGCTTGAAGCCGTGCTCACGCTCCTTCCAGTGCGTCAGCACCGGTGACGCGATGAAGATCGACGAGTAGGCACCGGAGGCGACGCCGACCAGCAGCGCGAAGGCGAAGTCCTTCAGCGTCGAGCCGCCGAAGGCCAGCAGCGCGATCACCGGGAGCAGCGTGCAGGCCGTCGTTGCCAGGGACCGGGTCAGCACCTCAGACATCGACCGGTTCACGATCTGGGAGAAGGCGGCGCGCGGCATCCGCTTCGTGTTCTCACGGACACGGTCGAAGACGATGATCGTGTCGTACATCGAATAACCGAGGATCGTCAGCAGCGCCGCGACGGTGTCGGTCGTGACCACGCGTCCGAGCAGCGCGTAGACGCCGATTGAGATCAGCAGGTCGTGGGCCAGCGCGATCAGCACGGGCACCGCGTACTTCCACTCGAAGCGCAACGCCACGTAGGCACAGATCACGATCAGCGACGCGATGATCGCGATCACCGCCGAGTTCGCAACCGACGAGCCGAAGGTGGGGCCGACGCTGTTGTTGGACAGGTCCTGGTTGCCGGACTTGTTGGTGGCGATCCCGAACTTGGAGTCGAGCTCGCTTCGCAACTGGGCGTACTTGGGCGCGGTCAGATACTTGCTGGCTATCTGGAAGCCGTTCTTGCCGAGCGCGGAGTCGCCGTGGACGGCCTGGACGCGCGCGTCCCCGGCGCCGACCGAGGACAGCACGGACTTCACCTGGTTGACTGAGGCGGCCTGTTTGAGGCCGACGTTGATCTGGCTGCCGGAGGTGAAGTCGATGCCGAGGTTCAGGCCGCGCCCGCCGATCGCCAGCGCGCCGACCAGCAGGATCACGCCGGACAGGCTGAAGAAATAGCGCGACAGGCCCATGAAGTCGGTGCGCCAGACGCGCTTCTTGCCGCCGGCGCCGAGCGCCTCGGCGCGTCCGAGGCTGCGGGTCGAGCCGACGGTCATCATGATCGCCTGGGTCGCCATCACGGCGGTGAACAGCGACACGAAGGTGCCGATGCCCAGCGTGAAGGCGAAGCCCTTGACGTCCTGGGTTGCCAGCACGAACAGGATGAAGGCGGTCAGGACCGTGACGACGTTGGCGTCGATGATCGCCGACAGGCCCTTCTTATAGCCGTGCAGGATGCCCTGGCGGACCGAGTGGCCGGCGCGTATCTCTTCCTTGACGCGTTCGAAGATGACGATGTTCGCGTCCGCCGCGACGCCGATCGTCAGGATCATGCCGGCGATTCCGGCCAGGGTCATGGTGATCGGGATCGCCTTGATCAGGGCGAACAGGTAGACGCCGTATACGACCAGGCCCCCGACCGCGATCAGTCCCAACAGCCGGTAGTAGAACAGCAGGAACAGAGCCACCACGGCCAGGCCGATCAGGCCGGCGACCAGGCCCTGGTGCAGCGCCTGGGCCCCGAGCGTCGCGGACACCGCGTTCTCAGAGATCCGGTTCAGCTTGACCGGGAGCGCACCCAGGCGCAGCTGGCTGGCCAGGCTGCCGGCCGAACTGGCCGTGAAGTTGCCGGAGATCTGGGCGCCCTGGGAGCCGTCGATCCCGTCGGGATAGGACTTCCAGTCGATCGAGGCGACCGACAGCAGCTGATCATCCAGCGCCGCCGCGAAGTGCTCGTTGATCTTGGTTGAGCCGACCGACGCCAGCGAGCCGCGGTTGGCGATCGCCGCGGTGACGCCCTGGAACTCCTTGGCCCCGAGCGAGGTGAAGCTGAAGGTGACCGCCGGCGTCCCCTGGCTGGTCTGGGACTGCGGGTTCTTGATGTCGTTGCCGAACACGGCCGCGTTGTCACGGAGGACGAAGTAGCCGGCGTTGACACTGCCGTACTTGGGCCACTTGCCGGGCGCGAAGCTCGCGGGGGTCCCCTGCATCACGACCCAGCCCTGCTTGACGCCGATCAGCTGGGTCCCCTTGGTCTCCGCGGGCGTCAGCCCGCTGTAGACGGCCTGATGGACGGTCTGGCTGCCGACGGGCTGCACCGGTCCGGTGATCAGACAGTGCTGTCCCTTGGGAGTCTTGGTCTTCGCTGTGGCTGCGGCCGCCTTGCAGGCCGCGGAGCCCGGCGAGCCGAACAGGAAATACTCAGTGCCGGTGCGCGCGTTGTGCTTGGATTTCCAGGCCTTCTGCTTGGAGGCCAGCTGCACCGCGTCATACAGGTTCAGCGATCCGGGGGTTCCCCCGGCGCCGTTGCCGCTGTAGATCTGCTCGGACTGCGGGTCCTGTGTCGTCAGGCCCTTGGCGACTGTGATCGGCGCGCCGTGGGTGCCCTTGGCGGGCGGCGCCAGGACGTTCGCCTCCCAGTCATAGAACGCCAGCCGGGCCGTATTCCCGACCTGTGACTCGGCCTGTTGCACGTTGGAGACGTTCGGCAGCTGCACGTCGATCAGGTCCTTGCCCTCAGTGCTGATCGAGGGCTGGGAGACGCCGAGCTGGTTCACGCGGTTGTCCATCACGTCAACCGCACGCTTCATCGAGTCCGGGGTGATGGTCGGCTGCTGGGGCGTCGGCGTCGCCTGGTAGACGAGCTCTACGCCGCCCTTCAGGTCGAGCCCGAGGACCGTCGGGCGCAGCGCGATCACAACCGCGGAGGCGGCGATCAGGCCTGCGACCACGAGCAGGATCAAGACATTGCGGCGACGGTCGGTCATCGAGTTGTGCTGATGCTAGAAGGCTTGGGTTTTGTGTGGTTCCGCCACGTGCCTAGGACGCGTTCTGCGGGCTGATGACGACCAGGACGCCCCCGTCCTCATCGTCGTAAGCAGGGAATATGTCAGCGCTGGCCCTGACGCGCTCCGCCCCCACGTTCAGGGCCAGCGGCTTGTTCGCCACGCGCACCTCCCATTCAAGGGCCGTGGCGACATGATCGGTGCCGTCGTCAAAGCTCAGTTGCAAGGCTTCGCCCAGCGAGCGGCCGATCGCGGCCTCTGTCCGGAGCCCCGTCAGCTCGAAGCTGCCGCGCCCGCAGTCGACGATCCGGCCGGTCTTATCGAGCGCGAAGAACGCGGAGTTCGGCGCCGGGTAGTAGTCGTCAAGCAGCTCAAACAGGTACGCGAAGCCGCATTTCTCACAGCCGCGCTCATCAGAACGGAAGCCGGAGTTGAGGCTCGTGCCCTTGGAGCGGCGCCCACAGTGGGGGCAGATGAAGTAGTGCTCGTGTGCCACGTCCGGGCGAGCATAGCCGGGCACCACGGCGTTTTCGCAAGCCACGTTCAGGCCCGGTCGATCCCGAGGTGCACGAACGCGGCGCTGGTCGCGGCGCGGCCGCGCGGCGTGCGCTCCAACAGCCCGTTCTGGAGCAGGTAGGGCTCATACACGTCCTCGATCGTGTCCTGCTCCTCCCCTACCGCCGCGGCCAAGGTCGACAGGCCGACCGGACCGCCCGCGAACTTGTCACAGATCGTCGAGAGGATCTCCCGGTCGAGCCGGTCCAGGCCGAGGTGATCGACCTCCAGCTGGTCGAGCGCGGCGTTGGCCGCGTCCGCTGTCACAACCCCGGAGCCGCGCACCTCCGCGTAGTCACGGACGCGCTTCAACAACCGGTTCGCGACGCGCGGGGTGCCGCGTGAGCGCTCGGCGACCGCGACGGCCCCGGCGTCCTCGATCACCACGCCCAGCAGGTGCGCGGAGCGGCGCACTATCCGCGCCAGATCGCGCGGGCCGTAGTGATCCAGCCGGTGCTGGATCCCGAAGCGGTCGCGCAGCGGCGTTGACAAAAGCCCGGTGCGTGTCGTCGCGCCGATCAGCGTGAAGGGAGGCAGCTCAAGGGTCATCACCCGCGCGCCCGCGCCCTGGCCGACCGTGATCGGCAGCTGCCGGTCCTCCATAGCCGGGTAGAAGGTCTCCTCCAGCGCGCGGGGCAGCCGGTGGATCTCATCGACGAAGAAGATCGCACGCTCCTCCAAGGCCGAGAGGAACGCGGCGATATCCGCCTTGCGTTCCAGGGTCGGCCCGGCGGTCGCGACGAAAGGCACCTCCAGCTCAGCGGCCACGATCTGGGCCAGGGAGGTCTTACCGAGCCCGGGCGGCCCGGCCAGCAGCACGTGATCGAGCGCCTCCTCGCGCGCCGCCGCCGCCTGGATCGAGACGGCCAGCTGGTCCTTGACCGCGTCCTGGCCGATGAAGTCCTCCAGCCCACGCGGGCGCAGAGAGCGTTCGAGCTCGTCCTCGGGCAGCGCTTCCGAACTCAGGATCATCGTGTGGCCGCCACCTTCAGCGCGGCGGAGATCAGCGCCTCAGGCGTCTCACCGGAGGCGCCGGCCAGCAGTGACTCGGCCTCATCCGGACTGTAGCCGAGCTCGGTCAGGCCCTCACGGGCAAGGCTGCGCGGGTCATCGGCGCGGGAGATGCGGATCGCCTCAGTGCTCGCCGCCCCGACCTTCTCACGCAGTTCGACGACGATCCGCTCGGCGGTGCGCTTGCCGATCCCCTTGACGGCGGTGAAGCGCGCA
>JAFMRN010000131.1 GCA_017354065.1 Solirubrobacterales bacterium | reverse complement strand
ATCAACACCCCGAGCACTCCCCTGCCGCGCGGGAACTCGCCGATCACGCGCTGTCCGTGCGCGTCGATGCCGCGCGTCACAAAGCGCGAGAGCTCAGTGCGGGCATCATTCAGGACGCCGAGCGCCGCGTACCGAGCGCCGGTCATCAGCCGGGCCTCATCGAGGATGCGATCTATCACCAGGTCAGGATCGAGCTCCTGGAGGAGCTCGCGCCCCACATCCATGAGGCGCCTCAGAGTCTCAGTTTCGGTGTCCACCAGCCCCACATACCTACGTGCAAAAGCGCCTGAAAACGGTTTAATGCAAAACCTTACACCCTCCTCCTTTCCGTGTGAATACGCATCCGTAAATCTCCGCACACGTTCACCCGGTCGCTCACTTGCCGTAGAAACCCGCAGCAATCCGAGTGTTGGACCCCGTTGGAGGGCTTGGCGGCGGAACGTAGGCTGCCTTTGAACCAAACGAGCCAGCGTCAGCGACTCCGACGAGGGCCCGGGCGCCGGGGGAGCCAAAGGGCTCGTCCGAGTCCTCGTGGGAGTCGACGGTGAGCTGGTCACGCGCGGGTATTCGGGGGGCATCCCAATCTCAAGGGACACGCCGCCGGACCTCCCAGCGAGGTTGGGCGTGGCGCTCTAACCGCTCGCCACGCCCAACCCGGGTCCGGCCGCTCTCTGCCAGGATCGGCACGTGTCAGACAGCATCGCCATCGCGTTGGCCGGCGTGTCAGCGGCCTACGGCTCAACCGTGGCCTTGGAAGACATCGACCTCAGGGTGTTCGCAGGCCAGCGTGTCGCCGTGGTCGGTCCCTCCGGCGCGGGCAAGACGACGCTGCTCGAGCTGATCTGCGGGCTGGCCGAGCCGAGTGCCGGTGAGGTCGGCCTCGCGCCCGCGGCGCTGATGCCACAGCGCGACCTGCTGCTCCCGTGGCTCTCAGCGCTGGACAACGCGGCACTGCCGCTGCGGGTCGGCGGGCTGGACCGTGCCGCCGCGCGCGCCAAGGCGGGACCGCTGCTACAGCGGCTCGGGTTGGAGGGCTTTGAACGTGCGCGCCCCGCGGCGCTGTCCGGCGGCATGCGCCAGCGCGTGTCGTTTGCGCGCGCGCTGCTATCGGGCCGCCCCGTGCTGGCCCTGGACGAGCCCTTTGCCGCGCTAGATGCGATCACCCGCGCGGAGTCCCAGCGCTGGCTCGACCGCGCGCTCGCCTCAGAGCCCCGCACCGTCGTGCTGGTAACCCATGACGTGGAGGAAGCGGTGCTGCTGGCCGACCGGGTGCTGGTTCTGTCCCCGCGGCCGGGCCGGATCGTCGCCGATCTGGAGGTCGCCCTGGCACACCCGCGCGAGACCGGCGACGCGCAAGTCCAGGCGATCCGCAAGGCTGCGCTGGCGGCGCTGGGTGGGCACAGGGGATGAAGCGGCGTGCCACATACCTATTGGCACCGCTGACAGCGGTCGTGATCCTGCTCGGCGCCTGGGAGCTGTACGTCGATCTGGGCGGCACCGATCCGGACGTCCTGCCCCCTCCCCACGCGGTTGCCGCGGCGCTGTATGACTATCGCGGTGATCTGTGGAGCAATCTTCTGGTGACGGCTGAAGAGGTCGTGCTGGGCATCTTGGCGGGCGCGGTCGTGGCGCTGGGACTCGCGCTGGTGATCCACCTGTCAGGCTGGCTGCGGCGTGCGCTGTACCCGCTGCTGGTTGCCTCCCAGGCCGTTCCGATCCCGCTGATCGCCGCGCTGCTGGTGATCTGGCTCGGGTTCGGCCTCGGCCCGAAACTGGCGATCATCGGCCTGATCAGCTTCTTCCCGGTAGTCGTCACGACGCTGGCGGCACTGGATCAGGTGGACCCGGACCTGATCAAGCTGATGCGGACCTTCGGCGCCGGCCGCGGCCAGACGTTCAGGTACGTGGAGCTTCCATCGGCGCTGCCCGGCCTGTTCACCGGCACGAAGCTGGCCGCGGTGTTGTCGGTGATCGGCGCCGTGTTTGCCGAATGGTCGGGCGCGAACTCCGGGTTGGGCAACCTGTTCCGGATCGCCGATACGCAGATCCAGACCGCGCCCGAGGCCTACGCGGCGGTCGTGGTACTGGCCCTGCTGGCCCTGCTGCTGTTCGCGCTGTTCAGCGCCGCAGAACGATGGATCCTCCCTTGGGCCTACCATCCCCCGCGATGAAGCGACTCATTTTGGCCCCGGCGCTGCTGGCCTGCTCCGTCGCGACGGGCCTGAGCGGGTGCGGCGAGATCAAGAACACGTTCAAGCCGGCCGCCAACAGCGCCGACCAGATCACCGTCGCCCTGGACGCAACGCCGCGTTACAACCAGGTCGGAATCTTCGAGGCACAAGCGGCCGGGTACTTCAAGGACTCGGACCTCAACGTCCACTTCGTCAGCTCACAGAACCCGCTGGCGGAGATCAAGAGCGGCAAGGCCCAGATCGCGGTCTCAAATGAGCCCGAGGTGCTCCAGGCGCGCAATCAGCACACGGCCCTGGCAGCGGTCGGCGCGATCCTCCAGGGCCCGAGCCTCCAGACCGTCAGCTGCGCGCCCGCCCCGAAGCAGCCCAAGCCCAAGCGCGGAGGGCCCCGGCCCAAGCCGCCGGCCCAGAACTGCAAGGCCAGCGCCAGCCCGGCCCCCAGCCGCTTCGCCAAGGCGCCGACCTACAACGCCGAGAACTTCGTGGTGACTGAGAGCGAGATCGTGAACCACGCGCCGGTGCTCCGCCGGTTCGTACAGACCGTCGCGCGCGGCTATGCGGCCACAAAGTCCAACCCGGCGGCCGCCGCGCACGCGATCGTGTCTCAGAACCCGGGCCTGAACTACAGCCAGCAACTGGCCGGCGTGAAGGCAACGCTTCCCAACTTCTCCGCCCCCGCCTCCAAGCCGTGGGGTTTCCAGGACACCAAGGCCTGGAAAGCGTTCGGCACCTGGCTGATGAAGCACAAGCAGCTGTCTAACCCCAACGCGATCACGGCCGCCGACACCAACGAGCTGCTCGCCGGACAGGGCGTCTAGCCGTCCGGGTCGATCGGGGTCACGTCGACCTTCACCTCGAGCGCCTCGGTCTTGCCCTCCGTGTAGATCACGCCCTGCATCGGCGGCACGTCGCTGTAATCGCGGCCGACGGCGGTCACCACGTAGCGGCCGTTGACCAGCTGGTCGTTGGTCGGGTCCACGTCAATCCAGCCCGCGTCGGGCATGTAGACCGACAGCCAGGCGTGTGAGCCGTCCACACCTGTCAGCTTCGGCTGGCCGGGCGGCGCGAGCGTCTCCAGGTAGCCGGACACGTAGCGGGCCGGGAGGCCCAGCGCACGCAGGCACGCGATCCCCAGGTGGGCGAGGTCCTGGCAGACACCCTCGCGCCGTTCGAACACCTCCGCCAGCGGCGTCGAGACGCTGGTCGCGCCGGGCGTGTAGGCGAAGTCCTGATGGATCCGCGTCGACAACGCGCTGACCGCCGCCAGCAGCCCGGCGCCGGGGCCGAAGCAGTCCCGCGCGTAGTCCAGATACTGCTCAGCGGCTTCGACCAGCGGCGAATCCAGCACGTACTGGCTGATCTGATAGTCGACCTGATGGTCGGCCACCGCGTCACGGACGCTCTCCCATGAGCGTTCCCCGAACAGCGAGACCGCGCCGGAGCGGTCGTCGACCTCCACCACGCTGGCGGCCGAGATCGCGAGCTCCGTGTGCGGCTCCTGCAGCACGAAGTGGCTGACACGGTTGCCGAAGAAGTCGATCCGTTCGCGGTAGACCTCGGGGGTCGGGCTGACGTGCACTTCCGCGCGGCGACAGAGCTGGCCGGGCGCCTCACGCGGCAGCATGTGCAGCTGGCCGTAGCTGGCGCTGACCGGCGCCTCATATGAGTACTTGGTGCTGTGGCGTACGGCGTAGATCACGCGACCCTCCTGTGCACCGGCTCGGCGCCGGCCGGCCCCAGCAGCGAGTAGCTGGGTGAGGTGTGCGGGAAGTGGCTCTGATCGACCGCGTCACCCACCGCCAGCAGTCGCTCTGAGAGCTTGCTGAGCAGGTCGGCCAGCCCCGGGCGCCAGCCGTCGGCGTTCTCATCGACCAGCGCCGCCGGCTCGGCCAGGGTCAGGGTCGTGGTCGCCTCCAGTACCAGCCGCTGTTCGGGTGCCAGCCGCGCGGCACCGGTCCCGATCGCGGCCAGCGCGTCCAGATCCGCGCTCAGCAGCTCGAGCTGATAGGCCAGCGAGCGCGGGTTGCCCTTGTCGAGCAACAGCAGGTCGAGCACCGTCTCCAGCTGCGCGTGGGAGCGGTAGCGGAAGCGGTAGGTGATGATCGACTCCACCGCGGAGAGCACCGACTCCAGCAGCATCGAGTCGACGGCAATTCCGCGCGCCTGCTGCACGGTCACGGCCAGCAGCGAGACCAGCGCCAGGCTGCGCTCCAGGCGGCGGCCGGCATCCAGGAAACGCCAGCCGAGGTCCCGCACCATCGATTCGATGCCGAGGCCGCCGAGTGCCAGCAGGGAGGAGATCACCTGGGTCAGCGCGCGCGTCGGCAGGACCCCGGCGCTGAGCGGCGCCTCCAGCTCGCCGATCACCCCCTCCAGCGGGCCGAGCACCAGCCAGGTGTCGCGTGAGAGCTGGTCACGCACCGCATAGGCGTTGTCGAGCATCGCGCGCAGCGGCTGGGCGACGTTCCGGGTCGGCCCCGCCAGCCAGGCCAGCGCGGCCTCCAGGGCGGCGAGCGATTCCACGCCGGCCGGGTTGTCCGAGCCGCCGAACTCGTTGTGGCGGTCGCTGACCGCACGGGCCAGGCGCGCGAGCGCCTCCGCGCGCTCGGCGTAGCGCCCCAGCCACCACAGCGACTCCGCGGCGCCGCTGGGGATCGATGACATCGGGTCGATGCCCCGTACCGCCGGTCCGGAGTGCAGCCAGAACGCGGCCTGGGGCTCGGGCTCTGAGGCCAGCACCCAGGTGTCCTTGGTGACCGCGCCGGCGGTGCTGGCGACCCGGATCAGGCCGCCTTCGGGCTGTAGCCGCGTGAGCCCGCCCGGCATCACCGCGTAGGAGTCCTTGCGCGCGGTCACGAAGGTCCGCAGCAGCGCGCGGCGCGGCTCAAAACCGTCCTCTGACAGCGCCGGCACCGTCGAGGTGTCGAGCATCTCCTGACCGACCCAGTCAGTCGGGTTGGACCGGATCCTCTCGCTCAGCCACTCCCGCGTGCCGGATGACAGCTCCCCGCCGATCACCATGCTGGGACCGCCCTGCTGGGACACAGGGCGCAGGACCAGCTCGTCAAGGTGTGAGAGCACGTAGTCACGCGCCTCCCGCTCCCCGCACCACCAGGTGGGGGCCGAGGCCAGCTCCGGCTCGCGCCCCAGGAAGTGCACGCCCAGGCGTGGCAGGAACGCCATCAGCGCCGGGCTCTCCAGCACCGAGGAGCCGATCGTGTTGAGCACCGCCACGTTGCCGTTGCGCACGACCTCCAGCAGCCCGGGGATCCCCAGCTGGGAGTCCGGGCGCAGCTCCAGCGGGTCGCAGTAGACGCCGTCAACCCGGCGCAGGATCACGTCGACGGGCTCGTACTGGCCGACCGAGCGCATCCACACACGGTCCCCGCGCACGGTCAGATCGCGCCCCTGAACCAGCGGATAGCCGAGCGTCGCGGCCAGGGCCGCATGCTCGAAGGCGGTCTCATTCAGCGGCCCTGGCGTCAGCACCACGATCCTCGGGTCCTCGACCCCGGGCGGCGCGGCGTCCTGGAGCGCGGCGCGGAGCGTCCGGAAGAACGGCGCCAGGCGGTGCACCTGCGCGTCGCGGTACAGGCTCGGCAGCACCCGCGAGATGACCTGGCGGTTCTCCAGCGCGAAGCCGGCGCCTGAGGGCGCCTGGCTGCGGTCGGCGATCACCACCACGTTGCCGTCCCGGTCGCGCCCCAGGTCCGCGGCGTAGGAGAACAGCTGCGGCCCGCCCATCCGGATCTGATCGCACGCCCGCAGGAACCCGGCGTGCCCGAACACGATCTCGGGTGCCAACAGCCCCCGGCGCAGCAGCTCACGCTCACCGTAGATGTCCTCGAGCACGAGGTTCAACAGCTCCGCGCGCTCGGTTACCCCGGACTCGATCGCCTGCCAGTCGTGGCTGGAGAGCACCGCGGGCAGCGGGTCGAGCTTCCAGCTGCGCAGCTGCGGGGCGGCCTCCTCGCCGTCTGAGACGTAGCTGTTGTAGACCACACCGTCCTGGTCGAGCAGTGCCGCAGCCTCTCCCCGGCGGCGCTGGAGCTCGTCGACGCCGAGCTCGGCGAAGGCCTCGGCGAGCTGCTCCCAGTGCGGACGCGGCCGGCCGTCGGCACCGAGCATCTCGTCATAGGCCCCGCTCGGCGGCCGGTAGCCCAGCGTGCTCATGTCCGCGGGATGCTAACTCACCGCAGAACCGGACTCTTGGACACGCCCGCCGCGCGCAGCGCGTAGGCCCCGGCCAGACCGCGCCAGCGCCCGAACCGCGCGAACAGGTCACGGACCTCCTGCTCGCTGGCGCGCGCCTTGGGATCGCCGCCGGATGCCAGCCTGCCGACCAGCTTGATGAAGCCCAGATCACCCGCCGGGAGCTGATCGAGCCGGCCACAGCCGGTCAGGGCGGTCATCTCCAGGGTCCAGGATCCGATCTCCGGGATCCGCGCGAGGCGCTCCCAGTCCGGACCGGGGGCCGCCAGATCGACGCGGCCGGCGGCGACCTCACGGGCAACTTTGACGAGTGCCACCGCGCGCTTGC
>JAFMRN010000350.1 GCA_017354065.1 Solirubrobacterales bacterium | reverse complement strand
GCCCGGCGCGCGCGCAGCGGAGCCGGTCCAGGGCGCCTGACTCGATTACCGTTTCAGCCGATGCCGATTCCCGAGATCTCAGAGATCCTCACCACACGCCGCGGTGAGGAGATGGCGCTGAACGACCGCTTCATGAACCAGCAGCTCGGCCGGGTGCTGCGCACCCTGGGAATGGACAAGAGCTGGGTCGGCGCGGACCACGCCCACCTGATCGATGCGGACGGGAACCGCTACCTGGACCTGGTCAGCGGGCACGGGGTGTTCGCGCTCGGTCGCGCGCACCCGGAGGTCGTCAGCGCTCTGGAGCAGGTGATGGCGGCCGGCACCGCGAACCTGCCCCAGCTCGGCGTGACGCTGCTACCCGGCGTGCTGGCTGAGGCGCTGCTGGCGCTGGCGCCCGCCAGCGTCAGCGCCGTGATCCCGTCAAACAGCGGTACCGAAGCGGTGGAGGCCGCGATCAAGGTCGCGCGGGTCGCGACCGGCCGGCGCCGGATCGTCTATGCGGACCACGCCTTCCACGGGCTGTCACTCGGCTCGCTGTCGGTCAACGGGGCGCCCGAGTTCCGCGACGGGTTCGGGCCGCTGCTGCCTGACTGTGTGCAGGTGCCCTACGGGAACATCGACGCCGTGCTGCGCGAGCTGGAGCGCGGTGGAGTCGCCGGAGTGATCCTCGAGCCGATCCAGGGCAAGGGCGTGCACGTACCGCCGGAGGGTTACCTGGCGGAGGTGCAGCGCGCCTGTAAGCGCGCCGGCGCGCTGTTCATCTGTGACGAGGTGCAGACCGGCGCCGGCCGAACCGGCCGGTTCCTGGCGCTCGAGCACTGGGAGCTTCAGCCGGACGTGATCACCATGGCCAAGGCGCTGTCAGGCGGGTTCGTGCCAATCGGCGCCACGCTGGTATCGCGCAAGGCCTACGGCCGCCTGTATGACGGGATGGAGAACGCCGTGCGCCATAGCTCCACCTTCGGCGGGAACGACCTGGCCGCCGCGGCCGCGCTCGCGACCCTGCGCGTGTTCGAGCGTGAGGGCGTGGTCGCGCACGCGAAGGCCATGGGCGACCTGCTGATGGAGCTAACCCTGCCGCTGGTCGGTCGCTATGAGATAGTCCGCCAGATCCGTGGCCGCGGGCTGATGTGGGGAATCGAGCTGCAAAGCCCCTCAGGTGGCGCCGGGCGACGCTTCTTCGACGCCGCCGAGCGTGCCCAGCCCGGGATCTTCGCCCAACTGATCACGGTGCCGCTGTTCCATCAGCACCGCGTGCTGGTCCAGGTCGCCGGCCACCAGATGAACGTGATCAAGGCGCTGCCCTCACTGTTGATCTCAGAGGACGAGGTCCGCTACTTCGCCGCCGCGCTGGAGGACGTGATCGCCTCCGCCGAGCGCACCCCGCAAGCGTTCGCGAAGTTCGGCGTCGGCATGGCCCGCGGGTCGCTGAAGGCCGCGCTCGGGCCGGTGGCTCAGCGGGCGTTCACGCGGTGAACACTCAGCGGCTGTCACTCCGGCCGCCGACGCTGGGCGACCTAGATGCGGTTTTATCGATACACGGTGACCCCGCGACAAACCGGTTCAACCCTGCCGGGCCGATGCGCGACCTAGGCGCGGCCAGGTCGATGCTGGCCGAATGGCAGGCCGCCTGGCAGCGCGATGGGATCGGCTACTGGATAGCCCACCGCTTGAGCACGGGCCAGCTGATCGGCTTTGGCGGCGTCATGCGCCGCGCCTGGCACGGCCGCGAGATCGCGAACCTGTACTACCGGCTGACCCCCTCCGCCTGGGGAAACGGGTACGCGCTGGAGCTCGCGCGCGCCGCTATGGCGCAGGCGCAGCTGGCGTTGCCGGGGCTGCCGGTGGTCGTACGCACGCGTCCGGGGAATGCTGGCGCTATCCGGGTCGCCGAGCGCGCAGGGCTGTCGCGGCGGCCGGATCTCGATGACGATGATCTGGTGTTCGCGTTGGGGTGGAACAGCGGTTACGCGGAACCACCGTCAAGTCGTACTTGAGTGTTCCCCACGGGCACCTCGGATCTCAGCGATGTGCCCCTCAGACCACTCGGTGATCGTCAGGACCAAGCCGAGCAGGCTGTGCCCCAGCTCGGTCAGGCAGTACTCGACCCGGACCGGCACGTCCGGGATGACGGTGCGCGTGAGGATCCCGTTGAGCTCCAGCGAGCGGAGGGTTTGGGTGAGCATCTTCGGCGTGGCGCCGGCCACCTCGCGCGCCAGCTCGCCGCGGCGCAGCGCGCCGTCACCCAGCGCGCGCAGGACCAGCGTTACCCACTTGTCACTGAGCAGACCGATCACCTCGCGTGACGCGCAGGAGTCCATCATCGCGAGGTAGTCGACGCGCTCGCGCTCCCGGCGCTGCGCTGCTGTCATCGTCGCCAAGCGGTACCTCCCTGAGCCCTAGGCACTTTGAAGTGCTCTCTTCCGAACCGAGGCCACGGAGATTAGCTTCGCGCCCATG